>NZ_JBHZDA010000017.1:21124-25274 GCF_042755665.1 Streptomyces sp. NPDC059142 | reverse complement strand
GGAGTCCGCGCGCGCGGGAGCGCCACCCCCCCCCCGGGGGGCGCGCCGCCGCCCCCCGCTCGCGCGGGCTCGCGCGGCGGCGCGGGGGCCCCCCCCCCCCCCGACCCGTCGGCGCCCGTCGTCCAGGCGGTCTGGGAGCGCGTCACCGGCTGGTGACCGCCCCGCCCCGCCGCCGCGCCCCCTCACCCCGCCGCCCGACGAGACCGGACCCCCTGTCCCCGATCCACGCGAGGAACCCATGGCCGCCGCCCTGCCCGTGACCTTCGACAACATCCGCGAGGCCGCCGTACGCCTCGACGGCATCGCCCACCGCACCCCCGTGCTGACCTCCCGCACCCTCGACTCCCTCGTCGGCGCCGAGGTGTTCGTCAAGTGCGAGAACTTCCAGCGGGTCGGCGCCTTCAAGTTCCGCGGCGCCTACAACGCCGCCGCCCAGCTCTCCCCCGCCCAGCTCGCCCGGGGCATCGCCGCCTACTCCTCCGGCAACCACGCCCAGGCCACCGCGCTGGCCGCCCGGGAACTGGGCACCACCGCCGTCGTCCTGATGCCCGAGGACGCCCCCCGGTCGAAGCGGGAGGCCACCGCCGGATACGGCGCGGAGATCGTCACGTACGACCGCTACACCCAGGACCGCACCGCGCTGGGCGAGGCGCTCGCCGCCGAGCGTGGTCTCGCGCTCATCCCGCCCTACGACCATCCGCATGTCATCGCGGGCCAGGGCACCGCGGCCCTCGAACTCTTCGAGGAGACCGGGGAGCTGGACCTGCTCCTCGCGCCCGTCGGCGGCGGGGGCCTCGTCGCCGGCAGCGCCGTCGCCGCCACGGCCCTGTACCCCCGTATCCGTACCGTCGGTGTCGAACCCGCCGAGGGCGACGACACCAAGCGCTCCCTGGAAGCGGGGGAACGCGTCACCGTCCCCGTGCCCAGGACCCTCGCCGACGGGCAGGCGCTCGCCACCCCCGGCGAGATCACCTTCGCCGTCAACCGGCGGCTCCTCGACTCCGTCGCCCTCGTCGACGACGACGAGATCCGCGACGCCATGCGCTTCGCCTTCGAACGGCTCAAGATCGTCCTCGAACCCAGCGGTGCGAGCGCCCTGGCCGCGCTCCTCTCCGGACGCGTCGGGCACCGCGCCCGGCGGATCGGCCTCATCGCCTCCGGCGGGAACATCGACACCCGGCGCTTCGCCGGGATCGTCACCGCCTGACGCCCCCGCCCCCGGAAACACCCCTCCGGCGACTTTGCCATCTCTTTACAACCCGTCCCCCCGCTGTCTCGTCTCTCCGTTCGATCCGTAAGCAGCCCGCCGCGTCCACCGGGCGGGCGGACCGACGAAAAGAGCGATTCATGCGCCGAACCGTCCTCCGCGCCGTAGCACTCGCGTGCACCGCCGTCCTCGCGGGCGCCGTCCCCGCCTTCGCCGCCGGGGAGGCCCCGTCGCCGGCCCCCGCCACCGCGTCCAAGACCGACCCCACCCCGGTCCCGGCCGACCCCGCCCCCGAGGAAGCCCCCACCAAGGCCGCCCCCGTCCCCGAGCAGGCCCCCACCGAGGCCAACGCGACCGAGGCCCCGAGCCCCGCCCCGAAGAAGCCGGGCCAGGTCACCGTCGTGCCCGAGGGCGCGCCCGACACCGGCGCCGCGCCCGTGGCGGACTCCGGGATCGGCGGCGGGCTGATCGGCGGAGGCGCCGCCGCCGCGTTCGCCGTGGGCGGCGCGACCCTCCTTCTCGTACGGCGCCGCCAGGCGACCGGAGCGTGACCTCGCTCTCCAGGCGCGCCTTCCTGACCACGGCGACCGCGTCCACGGCCGCCCTGCTGGTGGGCTGCGGCGCCGGAGGTGGCGGGACGGCGGCGAGCGGCACCACCGCGCACTCCGGCGGCACACCGTCGCCGGTGCCGTCGTCCACGCGTACGGCGCCGGACGGCGGGCCCTCGGTGCCGGTCGGGCTGGAGATCCCGGCCATCGGAGTCGACACCGCGGTCATGACGCTGGGGCTCGCCCCGGACGGGACCGTGCAGACACCGCCGATCTCCGCGAACGACCGGGCGGGCTGGTACCGGCACTCGCCGGTGCCGGGCCGGACCGGACCGTCGGTGATCCTCGGTCATGTCACGGTCGGCGCCTACGGGGCCGGGGTCTTCCACCGTCTCGCCCGGCTCCAGCAGGGCGACCGGATCGTGACGCGCCTGGAGAACGGCGAGCGGGTGACGTTCGCCGTCACCACCGTACGGACGGTCGCCAAGGCCGACTTCCCGACGGAGACGGTCTACGGGAACGTCGACCGGCCGGAGCTGCGTCTCATCACCTGCGGCGGAGAGCTCACCGAGGACGGCTACCCCGACAACGTGATCGCCTTCGCGAAGCTGGCGTCCGCGTCCTCCTGACCCCGCCCGAACCCCCGCTCCGTACGCGGCCCCGGGCCGGTGGAACCGTGATCCGCCGGCCCGGGGCCTCCCTCCTGCCTCCCCCCACGAGTGCCCTCACGACCATGGAGAGCGTTGAAACGGTCCCGCGAGAAAGCAGCGTCCGAGCTGTTCGCCGCGCTCTACCCCCGCCTCTCCGGCTGGTGCCGCCGGCTGGTCGACGACGACGAGACGGCCCACGAGATCGCCTCGGAGGCGTTCACCCGGCTCTGGGCGCGCTGGACATCCGTCGCGGAGCCCCAGGGCTTCCTGTACGTGACCGCCGCCAACCTGGTCAGGGACCACTGGCGCAAACTGGAGCGCGAGCGCAGGGCCGTGCACCGGGCCGGGGTCGAGGCCTCCGTCCGTCCGCGGACCGAACAGGACGACCCGTCGGTCCGGCTGCTCGTACAGTCACTGCCGGAACGGCTGCGCGTCCCGATCCTGCTGCACTACTACGCCGACATGCCGATCCGGGAGGTGTCCGTACTGACCGGGCGCAAGGAAGGAACCGTCAAGGCCGACCTCCACGCGGCCCGCGAACTGCTCCGCGCCCACCTGAGGAGAAGCGTTGATCACACACTCTGACGAGGGTCCGGAGTTCGAGCCCGACGACCCGCTCGCGGTCATCCTGCGACCGTCCGCCGACCATCTGCGCCCGCCGCCCGGCCGGTACGAGGCGATCCGCCGCACCGCCGCCCGCCGCCGGCTGGTCCGCGCCGCGGTCGGGGTCGGGGTGTCCTGCGCCGTCGTCACCCTCGTCGTGCTGCCCCTGCGTTACGCGACGGAGATGGCGCCCACGGCCCCGACGGCCCCGCTCGCCCCGCCGCCCGCGAGCACCCCGCCCGCGCCGACCCCGTCGGCCGAGCCCGGCTCGGCGCCGCCGACCGGCTCCGGACCCACCGGGACGCCCTCGCCCGACAGCCCGTCGCCCGCGACCGCCTCGACCGGCGCCCCCTCCCTCGCGCCACCGGTGGCGCCGACCCCGTCCGCGCCGTCGACCGGAGGCTCGACGGTCCCGGAGGAGGTCCCCGTCGAACACACGCCGGCCCCCCGCACCTGACGCCTCGGAGCCTCAGGAGTCCTGGGGGCGTCAGAAGTCCTGGGCGGGTGCGGAGTCCTGGGCGCCGCGCAGCCGTTCCAGCTCCCGGCGGTCCCGCTTCGTCGGACGCCCCGCGCCCCGGTCCCGTACCGGGACCGACGGGGTCAGCTCACGCGGCGGGGGCGGCGGGCTGTTGTCGACGTAGCACTCGGCCGCCACCGGGGGCCCGACCCGTTTCCGTACCGCACGCGAGACCACGACCACCCGGTCGCGGCCCGCGTGGCGCAGCCGGACCTCGTCGCCCGGCTTCACCGCGTACGCGGGTTTGACGCGCTCGCCGTTGACGCGGACGTGGCCCGCGCGGCAGGCCGTGGCCGCCTGGGAGCGGGTCTTGGTGAGCCGTACGGACCAGATCCAGGTGTCGACCCTGGCCGTTCCCTCGCCCGGCGCCGACACCGGTGCCGCGCCCGTGCTCGTACCGGAAGCCTCAGAAGCCATGCGTCGAGGGTAGCCGGGCCCGGCACGCGGATGGGGTGGCGCCGGTCCGAGCGGCGCCACCCCTGGTCACACGTGGTTCACCGGACCGGGGGCGCGGGCCCGCCCCGCGGCCGCCCCGCGGCCCACGCCGCTTTTGGGGGGGCCGGTGTGGCGGCGCGACTTGTACCAGGCGGGGGGGGGGAGTCGGGGGGGGGGCGGGGCCGCCGCG
>NZ_JBHZDA010000017.1:519-21114 GCF_042755665.1 Streptomyces sp. NPDC059142 | reverse complement strand
GCCCCACGACCGGCGTCACACGCCGATGTCGCGGCCGTCGTTGCGCCAGACCGAGATCACCGACGGGCGGACGATCCTGCCGGGGCCGTCCGGCCAGGTGCTCGCCGGCTTCTCGACCGAGGCGCCGTCGACCTCGCCCGGGTGCTGGACCGCGACCAGGACCCGGCGGTCCTGGATGATCGGGCCGCAGGTCTCCGCGCCCTTCGGCATCGTCAGGAACTGCTTCAGCTCACCGCGCCGCTCGCCCTGCGTCGCGACACCGAACAGCCCGTCGTGGTTGCCGAGCGCGTTGCCGTCCGTCGAGATCCACAGGTTGCCGTGCGGGTCGAAGGCGACGTTGTCCGGGCAGGAGATCGGGGAGACCTTGTCCTTCGGGAAGCCCGCGAAGTACGTGCCGGGGTCCTTCGGGTCGCCCGCGACCAGGAAGAGCCGCCAGGCGAAGCCGTCGCCCGCCGGGTCGTCCCAGTTCTCCGCCAGCTCCAGGATGTGGCCGTGCTTGTTGGCGTTGCGCGGGTTCGCCTCGTCGGGGCCCGCCTTGCCCGCCTTGCCGCGGTCGGTGTTGTTCGTCAGCGCGACGTAGACGCGGCCGGTGCGCGGGGACGGCTCGACGTCCTCGGGACGGTCCATCTTCGTGGCGCCGACCTTGTCGCCCGCGAGGCGCGTGAAGACGTACACCTCGTCGGCGGACATGCCGGGGACGTGCGAGACATCGCCGGTGGCCAGCGGGATCCACACGCCGGAACCGTCGAACTCGCCGTCGTCGGGCAGCTTGCCCGAGCCGTCGATCTCGCCCGCCGGGCTGTCGCCGGTCAGCTTCGCGACGTACAGCGTGCCCTCGTCGAGCAGCGTGAGGTTGTGCTCGTGGGCGGCGCGCCCGCCGCCCTTCTTCATCTTCTTCGAGGAGACGAACTTGTAGAGGTAGTCGAAGCGCTCGTCGTCGCCCATGTAGACGACGGGACGGCCGTCGGCGGTCAGGCGCGGCTGCGCGGCCTCGTGCTTGAAGCGGCCGAGAGCGGTGCGCTTACGGGGCGTCGAGTCCGGGTCGTACGGGTCCAGCTCGACGACCCAGCCGAAGCGGTGCGCCTCGTTGGGCTCCTGCTTGAGGTCGAAGCGCTTGTCGAACAGCTCCCACTTGCGCTCGGTGGCGCCGGTACCGATGCCGTATCGCAGGTCGGTCGGGCTCGACCCGTTGGCGAAGTACTGGTTGAAGTTCTCCTCGCCGTGCAGCGTGGTGCCCCACGGGGTGGTGCCGCCCGCGCAGTTGTTGAGCGTGCCGTACACCTTGCTGCCCGTACGGTCGGCGGAGGTGCGCAGCAGCTCGCTGCCTGCGGCCGGACCGGTGAGGCGGAACTCGCTCTTCACGGTGAGACGGCGGTTGAGCTGGTGGCGGGTGACCGCGGTGAGCTTGCCGCTCCTGCGGTCCTCCTCGACCACGACGACGGAGAGGCCGTGGGCGGCCCAGGCGATCTCGACCTGCTCGCGGGTCGGCTTGGCCGGGTCGTACCCCTTGAACATCAGAATCTCGTCGGTGTACTCGTGGTTGGCCACGAGGAGCTGTCGCCCCTGCTCGCTCTTCCCCTTCATGGGGAGCAGGCTCAGGAAGTCGTTGTTGTAACCGAACTGGCCGGCCTGGGCCTTCGCGGTCTGCTTGTCCGCGTCGAAGGCGGGCGCGCCGCGCAGGATCGGGTCGCCCCAGCGGATGACGACGTTCTGGCTGTGGCCGGCGGGGATCGTCACCTTGTCGGCGGTGTTGGGCGCGACGGGGTTGAAGCGCAGCCCGCGCGCGCCGTAGGCCGGGGCCGCCGGGCCGCCCTGCGGACCGGCGGGGCCGTTGCCCACGGCCGGGGCGGCGGAGGCCGGGGAGTTACCGGGGCCGAAGACGACCGCGCCGCCCGCGGCACCGGCGACCGTGACGACCGCGGCGGCACGCATCATCGAACGCCGCGACAGGGCACCGGCGATGACATCGCCGACGTACTCGTTGTCGCTCTTGTTGGGCACCTCGTGGAAGCAGGCGTCGCCACAGCGGTAACGACAGGTCAGGGCGGAACGGCCGCCGGGGTGCGGGGAAGAGGGGGAGCTGAGCAGCGGGAGCAGCTTGCGCACGTACGCCTCCGGTGATGGTTCGGCGCGCACCGCGCCGACAGGGTGTCGGGATGTCTCGGCGGTGACGCTAAGCGCGGGCTCCACCAGGGCGGCGGCCGGAAGATGAACGACGGGTGAATGCGCGTCGACCGAGTGGTCCGGGGAGAGTAATGCCCGGCACGCGCGTTAACGCGGGGCAACGGGGAGGTCGCGCCGATACCCTTCTGCCCGTTACGTAAACCGCCCCTGCCATGGATCACCGGGGACGGCCGCTAACCTTACGTATCCGCCCTGGCCAGGGATGCGCGTTTCCCCGGCGGCGGACACCGCACCCACCTCCATCTGAAAGGCTCGCCCATGGGCATTCGGAGCTTGCTGCGCAAGGTGTTCGGACGCGACCGTGCGGAGGAGCGCAACGGGTCGGCATCGGCGCCGGACGCGACGCCGGGCGCGGCGGCCGACCCGGCCCCTGAACCGGCCACGGAGTCGGCCACGGCCTCCGCTTCACCCTCGTCGGCCTCCTCTTCCACGGCCTCCGCCGGGTCCTCGGATTCCGCCTCCACCGCCGGGTCGGCGTCGGCGTCCGTCTCCGTACCGTCCCAGGCGGACCGTACGGAGAAGTCGGCCTCCGCGCGGAAGTCGCCCGCGACGGCGAGCGCCGGGACCGGAACGGGCGCCGGGGTCGGCGCCGGTGCCGCCGATCTGGTGGCGGCGGCGTTCGACAACGCCCGCCCCGGCGAGCCGGAGCGCAGCGTGCCGTCGCAGGCGTCGCGCCCGCGCGCGACCGACGAACCGGCCACGACCGCCCCGGACGCACCGGCGGCCCCGGCGACCCCGACCGTCCCGGCGCAGGCGTCGGCCGAGCCGAAGTCGGAACCGAAGCCGGAGCCGAAGCCGGAGCCGAAGGCGGAAGCGGAAGCGGAGCCGCAGGCTGACGCGAAGCCCGAGCCCGAGGCGGCAGTCGAGCCCGCGCCGGTCGCCGCCCCCGAGCCCGAGGCCGTCACCACGCCCGAGCCGAAGCCGGAAGCCGTCACCGCGACCGCGCCCGAGCCGGTCGCCGCTCCCGAGCCGGAAGTCGTCACCGAGCCCGAGCCGGAAGCCGCCGTAACGCCCGCGCCCGAGGCGGACGTTCAGCCCGAGGCCACGTCCGACCCCACCCCCGAGGTCACCGCCGACCCCACGCCCGAGGCGACCCCCGAGCCGGCCCCCGAGGTCACCGCCCCCGCCGCCCCCGGTCGCCCCGCCGTCTCGCTCGCGCGCCTCAAGTCCCGCGCCCCCGGGCTGGCCGACGCCTACAAGGCCGCCGGCGCCGCGCTCAAGAAGTACGGGCACACCGGCCGTCGCGCCACCGTCTATCTCGTCCTCGACCGCTCCGGCTCCATGCGGCCGTACTTCAAGGACGGCAGCGCCCAGCACCTCGGCGAGCAGGCGCTCGCGCTCTCCGCGCACCTGGACGAGGGCGGGACCGTCCCCGTCGTCTTCTTCTCGACCGAGATCGACGGGACCGGGGAGATCGAACTCTCCGCGTACGAGGGGAAGGTCGACGCACTGAACGGCTCCCTCGGCCGCATGGGGCGTACGAACTACCACCGCGCCGTCGAGGAGGTCGTCGCCCACCACGAGAGGGCCGGGGACGGTGGGCCCGCGCTGGTGATCTTCCAGACGGACGGCGCGCCCAGCGCCGTACGCGCCGCCGAGCAGGCGTTCGCCGAGGCCGCCGGGCTTCCGCTCTTCTGGCAGTTCGTGGCGTTCGGCGAGGAGGACTCCAAGGCGTTCGACTTCGCGCGGAAGCTCGGCGCGGACGAGGCCACCGCCAACGTCGGCTTCTTCCACGCGGGCCCGGTGCCGAGCGAGGTGCCCGACGCCGCGTTCTACCGCGGGCTGCTCGCCGCCTGGCGCCCCGACGCCACCCGGTAACAAGAACGGGCAGGACGGGCAGAACCGGCAGGACAAGCAAGGACAAGCAGGACCTCCCGGCCGGCGGACGGCGTCTCCCCGCTGCTCCGCCGGGGCCGGGCCCTCCACGGGGCGCGGGCGGTACGCTCGCCCCATGGACCCCCAGCAGCTCGCCCGACTCGCGCATCTGCGCCGGGCGCGGGACCTGGTCGACCGGGAGTACGCCCGTCCGCTCGACGTGCCCGCCATGGCCCGCCACGCGCTGATGTCGCCGGGGCACTTCTCGCGGGAGTTCCGGGCCGCCTACGGCGAGACGCCGTACAGCTATCTCATGACCCGCCGGGTCGAGCGGGCGATGACGCTGCTGCGCGCCGGGGCGAGCGTGACCGACGCCTGTATGGAGGTCGGCTGCACCTCGCTCGGCTCGTTCAGCTCGCGCTTCACCGAACTGGTGGGGATGACGCCCAGCGCGTACCGGGCCCGCGAGCACGACGCCGTCGTGGCGATGCCCACCTGCATGGCGAAGGAGCGCACCCGGCCGGCCAGACGGCGGCCCGCCCCGGCCACGGCAACCGGTCAGGATTGAAGAAGCGGTCCACGCGGCCCGCGTCTAGCGTGGATCGCATGAACAGCACGAACATCGCACTCCAGTACTGCAACATCACCGTCAACGACATGGACGAGTCCCTCGCCTTCTACCGCGACGCGCTCGGCTTCCAGGTGCGCAACGACGTCTCCTCCGGCGAGTTCCGCTGGGTGACCCTCGGCAGCGGCTCCCCCTCGGACGTCGAACTCGTCCTCTCCGAGCCGCACGCCGGCCGCTCCCAGGCCGACGGCGACGCCCTTCAGGAGCTGCTCACCAAGGGCGTCCTCCAGCAGATCATCTTCCGTACGGACGATGTCGACGCGGCCTTCGAGAAGGTACGGGCCACCGGCGCCGAGGTGCTCCAGGAGCCCATCGACCAGCCCTGGGGCCCGCGCGACTGCGCGTTCCGCGACCCCTCGGGGAGCACGGTCCGCATCTCGCAGGCGCCCAAGGAGTAGCACCGCGGCCACCGCACCGCCCTACGGCACCACCCCACCGCACCGCCCCGGCGCACCACCCTGGTACGCCAGGACCGCCGCCGTACGTCGCTCAGTCCCCCGCCGCGCGCCTCCCCCGTCCCTCGGGCGCCGGCGGCGGGGGCTGCGCCGGCAGCGTCACCGTCACCACCAGACCGCCGCCGTCACCGCCCGGCACCGCGTCCACCGTCCCGCCGTGCGCCTCCGTGATCGACCGGACGATCGAGAGGCCGAGCCCCGCGCCGCGCCCCATCCGGTCGCGGCCCTCGCCCCGCCGGAACGGTTCGAACAGCGCGGGCACGTCCGCCGCCGCGACCTCGGGCCCCGTGTTCCGCACCACGAGGACCGCGCCGGTCACCTCCACGTCCACCGTCCCGCCCGGCACGTTGTACGTGACGGCGTTGGCCAGCAGATTCCCCACGAGCTGGCCGAGCAGCAGCCGGTTGCCCCGTACCGTCTCGGCGTCCTTGACCGTCAGGGACACATCACCCCCGCACCGCACGGTCTCCTCCGCGACCGCCTCGCCGAGGTCGACCGGCTCCGGGTCGTCCACCTCGCGCTCGCTGCGCGCCAGCACCAGCAGCCCCTCGATGAGCTTCTCGCTGCGCCGGTTGTTGTCGAGCAGGGTCTCCTTCGTCCGCGCCAGCTCGTCCGGCGAGCACAGGTCGTCCAGGCCCACCTGGATCGCGGTGCGCTGGGTCGCCAGCGGGGTGCGCAGTTCGTGCGAGGCGTTGGCGATGAAGCGGCGCTGGCTGTCGAACGCCTTCTGGAGCCGCGCCAGCAGCGCGTCCAGGGTGTCGCTCAGCTCCTTCAGCTCGTCGTTGGGGCCGCGCGCGCTGATCCGCTCGTGCAGATTGCGTTCGGAGAGCCTGCGGGCCTTGTCCGTCATCGCGTGCACCGGCCGCAGCACCCGGCCCGCCGTCCACCACCCCACGCCCACCGCGCAGGCCGCCATCACCAGCAGCGCGACGACCGACCAGAACACCATCTCGTCGGAGGCCGCGTTCGTGACGTTGTCGGCGACCTGGGTGACGGTGACGGGCGCGATCTGCTGCTCGCCGATCAGCCGTGTCACCGACGGTGGCTGTAACACCGGCGCCACCTGCGCCGGCGCCACCCGGGCGGCGATCTCCGCGGCCTCCGTCTGGGTGCCCGCCCCGGCGAGCAGGTTGACGATGGTGAGCAGGCAGCCGCCGAGGACGAGGAAGACACCGCCGTAGACGAGCGCGATACGCGTACGGATCGTCGAGCCGGACAGCGGCCGGCGCAGCCACCCGCCCCGCTCCGGCGCCGCGGGGCGCGCGGGCCGGCCCACCGGGGTCTCGGACCCCACGGGCCTGGGGCTCACAGCGCGTACCCCGCTCCCGGCACCGTACGGATCAGCGGCGGGTCGCCCAGCTTCGCGCGCAGCTTGCTCAGACAGACCCGTACCGCCCCGGTGAACGGGTCGGCGTGCGCGTCCCACGCGCGCTCCAGCAGCTCCTCGGCCGAGACGGGCACCCCGTCCGCCTCCATCAGGATCTGGAGGACGGAGAACTCCTTGGGCGAGAGGTCCAGCGCCACCCCGTCCCGCGAGGCGGTGCGCCGTACGGAGTCGAGGCGCACCCCGTACCGCTCCAGTTGCGGCGGTACGGGCCGGGCGCTGCGCCGCCGCAGGGCGCGCACCCGCGACACCAGTTCGGGGAAGTCGAAGGGCTTGCCCAGGTAGTCGTCGGCGCCCAGGTCGAGCCCTTCGACGCGGTCCTCCAGGGAGGCGGACGCGGTGAGCATCAGGATGCGGGTACGGGACGACTCGGCGACCAGCTTGCGCGCGACGTCGTCGCCGTGGACACGGGGCAGGTCGCGGTCGAGGACGACGACGTCGTAGTCGTGCAGGCCCAGGTAGGCGAGGGCGGCGTCCCCGCTGTACACGGTGTCGACGGCGAACCCCGCCCGGCGCAGCCCGGTGGCCACCAGCTCGGCCAGGACCTCCTCGTCCTCGGCGACCAGTACACGCATGCTGTCGTCCCCTGTCTCGTTCCCCGGCCCCGGCGCCGGCCCGGGCCCCGGCTCCGCCCCCGTACCACCGGCCCCCGTGCCCTTGTCCGTCTCCGTACGCGCCCCACTGCTCATCCGACGCCCCGCCTTGTACATGATGCCCATTCCCTCCCAGGATGTGCCTGTCTACCCCGGCGGCTGTTTCCCTGAGGTCTCCACCGGGTAGCAACGGTGGTTTATCGATGTGAAGGGACCCGTTCCGGGCCGATACCATTTCGAGCATGGCGGCCACTGGATCCGAAGAGCAGGGTGGGAAGGCGTACTACGTCACCACCCCCATTTACTACGTCAACGACGCTCCTCACCTGGGCCACGCCTACACGACCGTCGCAGGCGACGTGCTCACCCGCTGGCACCGCCAGCGCGGCGAGAAGGTGTGGTACCTCACCGGCACGGACGAGCACGGTCAGAAGATCATGCGCACCGCGGAAGCGAACGGGGTGACCCCGCAGGAGTGGTGCGACAAGCTCGTCGAGGAGGCGTGGAAGCCCCTCTGGGAGCACCTGAACATCGCCAACGACGACTTCATCCGGACGACGGAGAAGCGCCACACCGCCCGTGTGCAGGAGTTCGTGCAGGACCTGTACGACAAGGACGAGATCTACAAGGGCGGCTACGAGGGCCCGTACTGCGTGGGCTGCGAGGAGTACAAGCTCCCCGGCGATCTGATCGAGGACGAGGACGGCGTCAAGCTGTGCCCGATCCACAAGAAGCCGGTGGAGATCCTCAAGGAGGAGAACTACTTCTTCAAGCTGAGTGAGTACGGTCCCAAGCTCCTCGCGCACTACGAGGCCAACCCGGGCTTCATCCAGCCCGAGTCCGCCCGCAACGAGGTCGTGAACTTCGTCCGGCAGGGCCTCCAGGACCTCTCGATCTCCCGCTCGACCTTCGACTGGGGCGTCCCGGTGCCGTGGGACGAGAAGCACGTGATCTACGTGTGGGTCGACGCCCTGCTGAACTACGCGACGGCGGTCGGCTACGGCGCCAACCAGGAGAAGTTCGACACGACCTTCCCCGCCGACGTCCACCTCATCGGCAAGGACATCCTGCGGTTCCACTCGGTCATCTGGCCCGCCATGCTGATGGCTCAGGGGCTGCCCGTTCCCGGCCGGGTCGCGGCCAACGGCTGGCTGATGGTCGGCGGCGAGAAGATGTCGAAGTCGAACCTGACCGGCATCAAGCCGCAGGACCTGACCTCGCACTTCGGCGTCGACGCGTACCGCTGGTACTTCCTGCGGGCCATCGCCTTCGGGCAGGACGGCTCGTTCTCCTGGGAGGACTTCACCGCCCGCTACACCTCCGAGCTGGCCAACGACTACGGCAACCTCGCCTCGCGCGTCGCGGCCATGGTCGGCAAGTACTTCGGCGGAACGCTGCCGGCCGACGCCGCCCCGGGCGACGCCGAACAGGCCGTACGGGACGGGCTGGCGAAGGCCGTCACCGAGGCCGACCGGAAGATCGGCGAGGAGCTGGACTTCGCGGGCGGGATCGCCGCGGTCTTCGACTTCGTCAAGCAGGTCAACGGCTATCTGACCGAGCAGGAGCCCTGGAAGGTCGCCAAGGACGACTCGGAGGAGGGCCGGGCGCGGCTCGCCACCATCCTCTACACCGCCTCGGAGTCGCTGCGGGCGCTCGCCGTCCTGCTCAACGCGGTGATGCCGGAGACCTCGCAGAAGCTGTGGGACTCGCTCGGCGCGGCGGAGTCGCTGGGCGCGCTCGACAGCCAGCGGGTCCAGGACGCGGGCACATGGGGCCTGCTGCCGGCCGGCGCGACGGTGACGAAGGGCGCGGTGCTCTTCCCGCGCCTGGAGGAGCCGGCCGCGTAACGCCGTACACCCGTGCACGGGGCAGGGCCCGGAACCAGGCTGGTACGCCTGGTCCCGGGCCCTGCTTCGTTGGGCCGACGGACCGATGGGTCCACGGTCCGACGGGTCGGCCGTCCGACGGATCCACGGTCCGACGGCTCAGAGGTCGGTGCCGTCGTGGGTCTCGTCCGGGTCGACGCCCATGGTGAGGGTGGCGACCACACCGCGCGCCATGTCGTTCCTGCGGTACGAGAGCTTCAGCAGCCCGCCCTGGACCCCGCTCTGGTCGTAGATGGTGTCCTCGGTGAGCGTGGTGCGCTCGGTCGTACTGGTCGAGTACGGCGCGATCTCGGCGGAGTCGAGGACCGCGGCCTCCTCGAAGAAGAACTGGCCGGTGTGGCAGGTGTGCCCGCCCTCGTACCCGGCGTCGGTCATCTTCCCGCCGACGTGCACCTTGGTGTGGATGTGCACGGCGCGGCCCCGGTACCACCCGGGGAAGACCGTCCTGAACTCGACGAAGCCGTGCCGGTCGGTGAGCCAGGTGCCCCGCAGGTACCGCTTCTCGTCGGTGGGCTCCTGATGACCGCCCGGACCCCCGGGCCCGCCGGTCGGCGGCGTCCCGGTGGGCGTGTCCGTCGGGGCGTCGGTGGGGGCGTCGGTGGGCGGGGCGCCCGTGGGCGGCGGGCCGCCGCCGGTGGAGCTGTCCTCGTAACCGGAGTAGAGGCCCAGCGCGTCGCAGTGCCAGATGTCGACGGCCGCGCCCGGCAGCGGCTTGCAGGTCTCCGAGTCGATCGCCTTGAGGCGCAGGGTGAGCGGGATGCCCTCCCTGTCCTCGGTGATGTCCTTCCTGATCTTGTCGGCGTCGATGTAGTACGGCCCCTCGGTGGTCTGCGAGGTGAGCCGGTAGCACTCCTCGCCACCGGTGGCGGCGGCGCCGGACCGGGTACCGGTGGACGAGGCCGCGGGGTCCTCGCCCGCCGAGGCGGAGCTGACCGCCACGGCGGCGATACCACCGGCGGCGAGGGCCGCACCGCCCGCGAGCACCGCCCTGCGGCGCATCAAGTCCCGTTTCCCCAAAGGCTCTTGTGTCTCTGTCATGACAGGGGAGGCTAGGGAGCCGAGCTGGCAGCGAGCTGGGCGTGAGCTGTGAACCGCCCCTCACCCGCCATCGGCCGCCGAAGGCCCCTGAGGTCAGAGCGCCAGCGAGTCCGCGTCGCCCATCACCACCACCGGCTTCTTCGCCGGGTCCAGCGTGCGCAGCAGCTCCTTCATCCGGTCGACGGGCACGGAGACGCACGCCTGGGTGGGCCCGCCGTGGTCCACGTGGATCCAGATGCCGCCGCCCTTGTCGTCACCGAGCGGCCGGGTCCAGTCGAGCGGGGTGGTGCCCGGCACCCGGTTGTAGTTGATCGCGACGACGTAGTCGAAGGAGCCTTCGAGCGGCTCGCCCTCGAACCCGGTGCCCGAGACGGAGAAGGCCGGGCCCTGGTCGTACGGGAGCCGCGACCCCGGATCGGCCAGCCGGCCGCCCGCGTCGGTCAGCCCGTACACACCGATCGGTGAGCGCAGATCGCCCTGGTTGTGGTCGTCGGTCCACCCCTCCAGCGCGTTGTGCGCGGGCCACGTGTCGGTGACGGGCGCCCAGCCGGAGACCGGGTCGCGCTCGTGGACGACGACGGAGGCGAGGTTGGAGTCGCGGTTGATGCCGGTGACCACGACGGCCTGACGGGTGTCGTCGGGGATCTGGGCGCGGGTCTCCGGGCCGAGGCCGGGGATCTCCCGCGCGTCGGCCCCGCGCGCCTCCAGCGGCGCGGACCCGCCGGTGCCGGCGCCGCCGCCCTTGTCGGCGCCGTTCGCGGAGGCGGCGGAACCGGACGCCGGACGGGAACCCGTCCCCGCCTTGTCCGCCGTCTCCGCCCGGCCCGCGTCGCGCACGCCGTCCCCGCCGCCCGCGCAGCCGGTGAGCAGCAGACCGGTCGCCAGCAGAGCGGCGGCCAGCCGTGATCCTCCGCGAACAGTGCGCACAGACATGTACGGGCCTCTCATTTCGTGTCCCGGGGAAAGGCGGGAGGAGGGGACGGAAGTGCGGTTCCTCCGTCGAAGTCTGCGCCGGTGATCATCGTATGGACGGCCTCCACGGTCCCCGGCGCGTCGCCCGCGACACACAGGGAGACGGCGGCGACCGGGCCGGTCGGGACGGGGTCCGGGGACTCGGGAGGGGCGGTGCGCTCCCCGTCGGGGGCGGGGGTGGGGCTGTCGGAGGCGTCCGGCGTACGGCCCACCAGGGCGCTGTACTCGCGCGTCCCGCCGATCCGCCGGCAGCCGCCGGAGACCTGCTCCGACCGGTGCAGCTCGGACCGGGCCCCGACCGTCCCCGGCGGGAGGTCCGCCCCCTGCCCGGCCAGCGTGACCAGCGCGCCGTCCGGACCGAGCGTCCGCAGCGGCGGACAGTCGCCGCTCCGACCGGCCGGGCAGCTCCCGTCGTACGGGACGAACGGCCGGGACGAGACGAAGCCCCCGGCAGCCGCCCCGGGTCCGTCGCCCGGTGACGGGTCGAGCGCGTACCAGCCGGAGGGCGGACGCAGCGTCAGGCCCCCCAGGTGCGCGAAGCCGACCCGGGCACCGTCCGGGACCGGTGTTTCACCCGACCGGTCCCGTGCCGTGGACGGCGAGGGGGCCGCGGTGGCGTCGGGGCCGGGCACGCCGGTGACAGGGCCGGGCACGGTGGCGGCGGGCAGCACCCGCTCGGGGCCGCCGCGCACCACACCGGGCAGCAGCGCCCCCGCCAGCGCGAGCCCGGCCACGGCCACCGCGGCGGCTCCGGCGCTGCGGCGCCTGCGGCGTCCCCGGACGACCCGTTCCCGTACCCGCGCCAGCCGGTCCTCGGGCCCGGCCGGCCGGGGCGCGACGCGTTCGAGCAGGACCCGCAGCTCCCGCTCCTCGGCGGTCCCCCCGCCGTCCTGGTCCGCACCTGGGTCACCCACGGCGGTCACCGCCTTCCACGGGCGCGGGCAGCAGGACCCGCAGCGCGCGCAGCGCACGGGACGACTGGCTCTTGACGGTGCCGGTGGAGCAGCCGAGGGCGGCGGCGGTGTCCTCGACGCTCAGGTCCTCGAAGTAGCGGAGCACGACCACCGCCCGCTGCCGCACCGGCAGGGACCGTACGGCCGTCGCCAGCGACTGCTCCAGGTCCACCTTCGCGTACGGGTCGAACGGCGCCGCCGCGTCCGGAAGTTCGCCGTACGGCAGCTCCCCGCGCCAGCGCCGCCGCCACCAGGAGGCGTGCAGATGCACCATCGCCTTGCGTACGTACGCCTCCGGCTGCTCGCCCGCTATCCGGGACCACTTGGGCCAGACCTTCGCGAGCGTGCTCTGGAGCAGGTCCTCCGCGAGATGGGCATCCCCCGTGAGCAGCCACGCCACGCGCAGCAGCCGGGGCCCCCGGGCCGTGACGAACGCCTCGAAGTCGCCGTCGCCCGGATCCATCGGCCCGCCCTCGCCATCCTGTTCGATCGCTCACCTCAGTGGAACGCGGTGGAGGACCGATCAGGTTGTCGCCGGTCCTCAGCCGCTCGGCGCGCCGTCGCGCAATCGCCGGCTGACGGCGCCGAGGCTGTCGGCGAGGGCGGCGAGCTGGGCGCGGTCGAGGACGTCGATGAGCAGTTCGCGTACGAGGGCGACATGGCCGGGCGCGGAGGCGCGCAGCCGCTCGCGGCCCGCGTCGGTGAGGGCGGCGATGACACCGCGCACATCGGAGGGACAGGCCCGGCGGGTGACGAGACCGGCCTTCTCCAGTTGCCCGACCTGGTAGGTGACACCGCTCCGGGAGGTGAGGAGGAGGTCCGCCAGACCGCTCATGCGCAGCTCACCGCCGGGCGCGTCACCGAGGCGGGCCAGGATCTCGTACTGCGGGTGGGAGAGGCCCGCGTCCTCCTTGAGCTGCTGGTCGAGGCGGCGCTCCAGCAGGGTTCCGGCGGTGATGAAGCCGCGCCACGCGGCCATCTCGTGCGCGTCCAGCCAGCGGGGCTCGTCCATGGCGCCATCCTAGGCACCGGTTGTTCAAATTCAAATCACTGTGTACGGTCGTGAACGCGAGCCTTTGCTTAAACTTTCAAGGAAGCTCGGAACGGCCCCACCGAAGCGGCCCCCACCCCCTTCACCCCAGGAGAGAACGCACCCATGCCCTCCCCCACCACCCTCGCGCCCCTGTCCCGCCCCGGCTCCGCCTCCGGTGACGACGCCCACGCCTCCACGCCCCACGCCTACGACGTCGGCCTGCTGCTGCTCCGCGTCGTCCTCGGCCTGACGATGGCCGCGCACGGCAGCCAGAAGCTCTTCGGCTGGTTCGGCGGCGGCGGCCTGGACGGCACCGGCGCGTTCTTCACGATGAGCGGCTACCCCTCCGGCAAGGCGTTCGCCGTGGTGGCCGGGCTCACCGAGACCCTGGGCGGGCTGGGCCTGGCGATCGGCCTGCTCACCCCGCTGATGGGCGCCGCCGTGGTCGGCACGATGGTCAACGCCATCGCCGTCAAGGGCACGGGCAGCTTCTTCGCCCCGGCCGGCATCGAGTACGAGCTCCTGCTCACGGCGGGCGCCGCGGCCCTGGCCCTCACCGGCCCCGGCCGCATCGCCGCCGACCGCTTCCTCCCGGGCCTGAAGTCGCACCGCCTGGCCTACGGGGCGTCGGCGGTGGCCCTCGGCCTGGTGGTGGCAGGCATCACCCTGCTGCTGCGGAAGTAGCCGTCACGGCAGCCAGCGTCCACGTCCGACCATGCGGGGCACCTGGCGGGCACGGATGGTGATGTGCACCGGTTCGCGATGGCAGTGGCAGGTGTACGAGTACGTCTCCTCCGCCGCGACGAACGGCGGATCCGGGGCGCCCTCCTCCGCCCCGGGACGCCCGTGGGTCGCGTACAACACGCCGAATACCAGTGCGATGAGACTGATGGAGAGCGCGACGACGCCCCAGAACGTCTCGTCGACCATGACCGCGATCACCTCCGGGGCAGCGCGTCGGACGGCTCGGGCTTCAGGTCGATCTCGGCGTACACCGTCTTGCCGACGACCCGGGGCTCCGTGCCCCACCGGTCGGTGACCTGGACGACCAGCGCCAGCCCTCGCCCGAAGCACTCCTCCTCACCGGCGGCCCGCAGCACAGGAAGCCGCTCTCCACGCGGGTCGCTGACCTCGATACGGAACACGGTGGACCGCAGCACGACGGCGACCTGGAAGAACCGGTCCCGCAGACACCCGTGGAGCAGGGCGTTCGTCCCGAGCTCGCTCACCACCAGGCCGGTGGCCCAGACGAGTTCGGGGTGCCCCCACTGGGCGATGAGCCGAGACGTCCGATGCCGCGCCAGGCTCACACTGCCGGCCACGGGGGTGTAGTTCAGCCGGTCCTCGTACAACACGGGCTCGGACGCTGGGCTTTCAAGCGGCGAAGACATGGACGCGCACCTCCACGTGCGGTCGGGGACGTTGCCCGTACGGACGGAGGCGCGGTGGTGGCGATACCAGGGCCTACGGCTGCCGTGAGGCAGGGCAGGGCGGTGCACTTCCGCCGAACGGCTCCGCTGAGCGAGCGACTGCGTACTGAACGTAGCGCCTCGAATCCATACCGGACAATATCGCGCGGATAAATATCCCCGCATGGGTGATTGTGGCTCGCTGAGGGCGGGAGCAGACTGTGCGTGACATCGGGAGGTCGTGAGTGGTGACAGAGAGGCGCGGGAGTTCAGCGAACCGCCTATCAACCGTGCTGGCGAGGCAGTTGGGCGGCCAGTTACTGGCCTTCCGTGAAGCTGCCGGCCTCAACCAGTCGGCTGCGGCGGAAGTACTCAGCGCCAAGGCGGCCAAGGTCGCCAAGATGGAGCGAGGTTGGGTGCCGTTCCGGGACCCGGACATCATCGCGCTGTGCAAGCTGTACGGGGTCGAGGACGAAGCGATCGTCACGAGTCTGCTCGGACTGGCCAAGTTGGACCGCGAGCGGCGCAGGGCGAAGGGCTGGTGGAACGCGCTCGACCAGAACAACCTGCGTGAGTACATCGCGATGGAGGACGTGGCGCTGAGGGTGCGCTGCTGGCAACTCGCCCTGATTCCCGGCTTGTTCCAAACGCCGGAGTACACCCGAGCCATGTCTGTCTCGGCCCTCTTGCCGGACGACATCAACGGAATCGAACGGGTCGTTGATGTACGGCGGCAGCGGCAGGCACGTCTGCACGGCGAACAACCGTTGCAGGTGCACGCGGTCATCTGGGAGGCGGCGCTCCGCCAACTCAGAGGTGGGCCTCAGGTGATGAAGGCGCAGCTCGCCCACATACGCGACCTGACGGAACTCCCCAACGTCCAGATCCAAGTGCTGCCACTGCGGTCGAACGGCTACCCCGTCAACGGGGGCTCCTTCAACATCCTCTCCTTTGCCGAGGAGGGCGCGATCGATGTGGTGCACATGGACGGCCTTGCCGGTACAAACTGGACCGAGGGTCTGGAAGAGAGCGCCGCCTACACGGCACTCTTCGGACGCCTGTGTTCGGTAAGTCTCGCGCCCTACGATTCGGCGCAGCTCATCGAGAGCATCGGCAAGGAAAGCGAGTGAGTGCCTTGTTCAACTTCAGAAAGTCCAGCTACAGCCAACTGAACGGCGAGTGCGTCGAGGTGGCCGACAACATACCCGGCACCATCGCCATACGGGACTCCAAGGCCAAGCGCGGCCCCGTCCTCCGCATCACCCCCGCCGCCTGGCGCACCTTCCACACCGCCCTCCAGTACGACAACGCCGTCCGGGCCCACCACAACTGACCGCGCCCACCGGCGTACTGGCGCCCCCGGGGGAGGAGCGGCCGAACGGGCTTCGGGCGAGATCCTGATCCGTCATGGATCCCGTTCGGCAAAGTCTCTGGTTCGCCGGGCGCGAGCCGTCCTACGGTGACGCCATGAGCGATCACTCGGAAGCGACTGTCGCACCCGTCGAGGCATATGAACCCCCCTACTACGTGGCCGTCTTCACCGCCGTGCGCACCCCGCACCAGAGCGGGTACGGCGAGACCAGCGCACGGATGGAAGACCTGGTGAAGGACGTCCCCGGGTTCCTGGGGATGGACCACGCGCAGACCCCCGGCGGGCTGGGCATCACCGTCGGGTACTTCCGCGACGCCGATGCCCTCGCGGAGTGGCGGAGCAACGCCGAGCACCGCGCGGCGCAGAAGCGTGGGCGAGCCGACTGGTACCAGAGCTACACGCTGCATGTGGCGAAAGTGGAGCGCAGCCACGGGTTCACGCGAGCCTAGGTCCGCAGAGCCCGACAACAACAGCCGTGGCCCGAAGGCGGCCCGCGGAGGGCCGGGACCTGTCCTCGGTGAGTGACGGTCCCGGCCGGTCCGGGTCGGCGTCCGCCGTCGGTGCGGCGGGCCGGTGTCACGTCAGATGCCGGGCGAGGAACCGGGTCGCCTCCTCCCCCGCGGACCGCGGAACGCCGGTGTGACCGCCGAGATGGGCGTGCAGGGACTTCTCCTCGGAGCCGAGCGCGTCGAACAGGTCCAGGGCCGCCTGCCGGTCGTTCCCTTCGTCGTCCCACTGGAGCAGGACGTGCAGGGGGACGGTGACCTGCCGGGCCTCCGCGAACACGGCGCGGGGTACGAGGCTCCCGGCGAACAGGACGGCGGCCGAGATACGGGGCTCGGCCGACGCCAGCCGGATGCCGATGGAGATCAGTCCCCCCGAGTACCCGACCGGGCCGCCGATGCCGGGCAGCGCGAGAAGGGCGTCCAGGGCGGCTCGCCACTCCGGGACCGCCCGGTCGACCAGCGGGAGGACCAGGGCGTCGATGGTCTCGTCGCCGACCGGTTCGCCTGCCTCCATGGCCCGGCGCAGCTCGGCACGGGCCTGCTCGACGGCGGGCAGGCGGGGCCGCTCGCCGCTGCCGGGCAGCTCGATGGTGGCCGCGGCGAAGCCCGACACCGCGCAGTGCCGGGCCCGTGCCACCAGCCGGGGGTACATCCCGCGCAGCCCGAGGGGAGGGTGCCCGAGCAGGATGAGTGGAGCCGGTGCGGAGGCGGGTGCGGGGGTCCACAGGATGCCGGGGATCCCGTCGAGGGTGAATTCGCGTTCGAGGACGCCGTCGTCGAGGCGTCGCTCGGAAGTGACCTGCATGGTCGTGCCTTTCGGGAGTGCGCTGAACGGCGCTCCCGGACGGCCTGTCTACCGCCCGACCGTGACCCCGGAGGGGAGCACCCATGTCGATACTGCGTTCACGGGTACCACCTCCTCGGTCTCTCGCACGGCCACCGGAACGGTAGCAGTGGCCGCCCCTCCTCCCCCACGGGTTTTCGCGGAGCCCCGTCGCCGGACGCGACGGAGCCACCGCGCGACCGCCACCGGCCTCAGCCCCTCCGCGGCCCCGGCGTCACCCCGGAATCCCGGACGACGACAGGGACGGCGCGGGCGACGACGGCTGGCGCGCCGCCGGGCGGACCGGGGCGAGCCGCCGCTCCAGGGGCGTGACGACGCTGCCCCAGAAGCGGTCCACCGCGTCGTCGACGCTCCGGATGAAGCCGGTCTCGGCGGTGCCGCGCGTGACCCCCATGCTCTTGATGAGGGAGAGGCGGAAACCGGTGATCTCGCCGCCGCCCTTCGGCAGCAGATCCGCCGGCTCGGGACGCAGCCGCTCCAGCGTGCCGCGCGGCCCGTCGCCGTGCTCCGCCAGCAGCGTCCGTACATGCAGATCGGCCGGTGCCTCGTAGAGCTGCCGGATCAGCCGCTTCGCCCAGGTGAGCGGGTAGCCCTGGTCGGGGGCGGGGATGTCGACGGAGGTACGGAGCTTGCCGGTGCGCAGATCCGCGGTGAGCGCAAGGATCCCCTGGATGCCCTCGATCCGCAGTTCCGCGTGGAGCCGCCCCTCCCGGCAGAGCAGGTCGGCGAGCGCGCCGCGCCGGGCCGCCGGATCCGCCGCCCGCCGTACGCGCTGCACGGGCAGCACCTTCTGGCCCAGTTCGCCACCGAGCCGCAGACAGACCTGCCGGACCAGCCTCTCCCAGCTCTCCACCACGTCCACGGCCCGCGGGTCGCCCTGGCACAGCGTCTCGTCGTCGATGGCCTTACGGACCGGAACCCAGGCGGGGCCCATGTTCTGGAACCCGTGACAGCCGGAGTTCTCGTGCTGGAGGTAGTGCAGCAGTTCCTGGAGCAGCCAGGCGTGCGCCGCGTTCCCGACGCCCTCGTGGCGGATGAGCAACTGCGCCTGGTGCGCCACCTCCGCCCAGGACAGATGCCACAGCACGACCTTGTGCTTGCGCCGACCGTCGATCTTGACGTCGACCAGCGGGCTGCCCTCCAGCGCGACATCGTTGCCCAGCGTGATGACCGCCTCGTACCCACGCCTGGCCGCTATGTCCAGATAGTCCTGCACCTGCTGCGCCTTGAGCGGATTGCCGTTCGTCTTCGTCTCGATCAGGGCCGTCCACAGCTTTCCCGCCCGCTCGACCCGGATCACCCCGTCGGGGCGCTTCCTGGACTCGCCGGTACGGGCGTCGCCGTACGGCAGGGAGACCTCGGTGAATGTCTCCATCCGTCCGGCCGGCGCCCCGAATCCGGCGGTGAGCCGCCGCCCGAACTCGGGAACCTGGGCCATCACGGACAGCAGCACGGAGGTCGCGCGCGTCTCGCGCTCGCGGTCGCTCTTGAGCGAGGGCACGGGGAACAACCGCGCGGAGCGCCAGGTGTCGTTCTCCGCCAGGGTCTTCTTGGCGACCTTGGGCAGGGTCACCTTCTTCCGTACGGTACGGGGGCGACGCACGGCCGGTGCGGCCTGCTCCACAGGCGGCGCCGCCTGAGCCGGCAGCACGACAGCGGGAGGTGCCGCGGCCTCCGCACTCCCCGAACCCGCCGGTTCCTCGGCGGGCTTGGCGGCTGCCGGACGTCCGACGGCAGGGTCCGCCGCGGCTTCCACCGTCTCCACGGGCTCCGCCGCGTCGTCGACGTCGATACCGAAGTCCGTCGCCAGACCGGCCAGCCCCGTCTCGTACCCCTGTCCGATGGCCCGGAACTTCCACTCACCGCCCCGGCGGTAGAACTCCCCGAAGACGAAGGCGCCTTCGGCCCCCGCGTCGTCGATGGAGAACCCGAGGAGCCCCTCACCGCTCCGGTCGGCGACCGTCAACCGCAGTCCGTTGAGGTCCCCGAACCGCTCCCCCTCGTCCCGGCTGGCCGCCACGACGATCCGCGCGACGTCCTCCGGGACCACCGACAGGTCGACGCTGATCCGGTCCTCGCTGCCGCTGTCCGTCGGCGTCTTGCCCAGGAGCTGTACGCTGCCGTCCTCCGCCACCGGGTTGTTGTAGAAGAAGAAGTCCGCGTCACTGCGGACCTTCCCCCGGTCCCCCAGGAGCAGTACGGAGACGTCCGCGTCACCGTCACCGGTCTCGCTGCTCCAGCTCAGCCCCACCCGGACCGTCGTGGCGTCCTCGCTCAGAGACCCCAGCCCGACGTTGGCTCCCTTGGTCATCTCGTGCATGGTGCCGCACCCCCCACTACGGGGCCGCCGCGTCCCCGAACGGGCGGCCCATCACGTCGCGCTCATGTGACGCACCGCACAAGTGCGGTGCGAGAAGTGAACACTAGCGTCCGAAGTACCTGCTTGATGGCGCTTTGGAGCGAACCGACGACTCGGCGCTACCCTCCCTCGGCGGCCCCGGCGTCACCCCACCGGACCCGCGACCGCCGGAGCCTGTGCCGGTAGCGGGGCGGGCTCCGGGGTGGGCGGGTGGGATTCCAGTTCGTGTACGGCTCCGCGGGCGTTGCGGGTGGCCAGGGACGGGAGGGTGGCGCGGAGGAACTGGGCTGCCCTGAGCCAGGGTTGGGCGTAGATGTGGCGGGCGCGGCGTTCGATGCCGTCGGTGACGCGGTCCACCGCGGGGGCCAGGGGGTAGGTGCGGCGGGTGGGCCAGGGCAGATCGGAGCGGAGGCGGCCGAGGGCGGCCTGTTGTTCCGGGGCGCGGACCATGTCGGTGTCCGTCCAGCTCAGATAGGCGACCCCGGTCCGTACGCCGTGGTGCGCGCACTCGGCCTCCAGGGAGTGCGTGAAGGCTTCCACGCCGGCCTTCGAGGCGCAGTAGGCCGTCATGAGCGGGGTGGGCGCGAGGGCGGCGAGGGAGGCGATCTGGAGGTAGTAGCCGCGCGAGCGGATCAGCGCGGGCAGGAAGGCGCGGGCGGTGTTGACGCTGCCGAAGAGGTTGACGTCGACGACGTGCCGCCATGCCTCGGGGTCGGTGTGCCGGAAGAGGCCGCCGCCCGCGACGCCCGCGTTGGCGACGACGATGTCGACCGTACCGAAGAGCGCCTCGACGGAGCGTGCGGTACGGAGCAGCGCGTCCGCGTCGGTGACATCGACGTGCCAGTACGCGGTCTCGCCGGACAACTCCGTCGCGACTCGGGCCAGTTCGCGCTTCTCCAGGCCGACGAGGGCGACCCGGGCGCCGCGCTCGGAGAGCGTACGGGCGAGTTGGGCGCCGACGCCGCGCGCGGCGCCGGTGATGACGGCGGTACGGCCCCGGAGGGGCGGGCACCTGCGCATGGGGGCTCCGGATGCAGAGGGGAGGGAGGGAGAAGAGAGAGGGAGGAGGGTGTGGTTCCCTTAGCCCCCGCGGGGGGAACCAGGGGGACGGGCCGGGGGGGGGGCGCCGTCCCCGGCCCCCCCCCCCGGGGGGGCGCCCCCACC
>NZ_JBHZDA010000017.1:0-509 GCF_042755665.1 Streptomyces sp. NPDC059142 | reverse complement strand
CGGGGCCACCGCATGCAGCGGGGCGGGCGCCACAAGAGCCGGGCAGCGGCGTGTGGAACGGAACCCCTCGTCGTGTCTCACGAGGCGTACGGGCAGGGGGTCAGGCGCGTTCCAGGGCCAGCACCGCGTTGTGGCCGCCGAAGCCGAACGAGTGGCTGACCGCCCGGTCGATCCGCCGGTGCAGCGGCTGCTTCGTCACGCAGTCGAGGTCGAACTCGGCGGCGGGGGCGTCGAGATTGGCGATCGGCGGTACGACGCCGTGCTGGAGGGTGAGCACGGTCAGCGCCGCCTCCATCGCCCCGGCCGCCCCCATGCAGTGGCCGAGCACGCCCTTGGGCGCGGTGACCGGCGGCCGGTGCGGGTAGACCCGGCCGATCAGCGCGGCCTCGGTCGCCGGGCGCCGCCGGGGGGGGGGGGGGGGGCGGGGCGTGGAGTGGGTCCCTGGCGCCGCGCCCCCCCCCCCCCCGGCCCCCCACCCGCACCCAGCCGAGCGGGGCGGCCCCGCCCGG
>NZ_JBHZDA010000016.1:76750-101320 GCF_042755665.1 Streptomyces sp. NPDC059142 | reverse complement strand
TTCGTACGGTGCCGCGGCGGGTCAGCCGACGCGGGTCAGCTTCGAGCCGAAGCCGGGCTCGGCCTTGTCGCTCTGGAGGGCGACCGGGGCCGTCACCTGGCCGGGACCGGATCCGACGGTCAACTGGCCGACCACGGTGCCCGCGGCGGCGGTCTGCGCGATCGTCCTGCCTTCGTCCGTGAGCGAGACGGAGACCTTGAGGCTCGCCCAGCCGGCCGCCTTCAGGTCCTTCGTGGCGACCACGGGCGTCCGGCCGCCCAGACCGTCGTCCACGTACCCGACGGTCTGCCCCTTCTTCACGACGGTCTTCGACTCCAGCAGCTCGCGCGTGGGGATCAGGACCTTCTTGCTCGCCGCGTTGACCGCGTCGATGATCGAGGGGCCCCGCTGGCTGAGGATGGCGCCCACGACATACTGCTTCGTGCCGTCGACGTCCTTGGTCGCGGCGAAGAGCAGGTTGCCGCCGGCCTTGGTGGTGGTACCGGTCTTTATCCCGATGGCTCCGTTGTAGGGCACCAGGGTGTTCCAGTTGGGCCAGTTCTTGCCGGACGGGTCGATCCAGGACGGCAGTTGGGTGATCACCATCAGGGCCGGCATCTTCACCAGTTCCAGCCCCAGCTTCACCTGGTCGGCCGCGGTGGAGACGGTCGTCGCGTCGAGACCCGAGGGGTCGGTGTACTTCGTGTCCTTCATCCCGAGTTCCTCGGCCGCCTCGTTCATCTTCTTGACGAACGCGTCCTGCGAACCGGCGTCCCAGCGCGCGAGCAGCCGCGCCACGTTGTTCGCCGACGGGATCATGAGGGCGCTGAGCGCGTCCTTCTGGGAGAGCTTGTCGCCGGCCTTGATCGTGTTCAGCGTCGACTCGTTGCCGGACTCGTCGTAGCCGCCCTCCTTCTCCGCCAGGGCGTCGACCGGGATCTGCGCACCGTCCTGGCCCACCTTCATCGGGTGGTCCCGCATGATGATGTAGGCCGTCATCGACTTGGTCACGGAGGCGATCGGCACCGGCTTCGCCTCACCGAACGAGTCCACGGTCCCGAGACCCGCCACCGACATGACGCCCTGCCCGTGGTCGGGCCACGGCAGCGCGGGCTTGTCGCCCTCGAAGGAGTACGTGGACGCCGCGGTGAGCGAGAGCTGCGGATCGGGCAGCGGCCGTACCGACTGGACGACCGCGAAGACGACGACCGCGAGCAGCACCAGCGGCGTCCAGATCTTGACCCGGCGGACCATCGTGCGGACCGGGGTCTCCGGCGGGGCCGGCTTGTTGGTCAGCTCGGCGAGCAGGTCGAGCGGGGGCATCGGCGGCATCGGCTGCTGCCGGGTCCGCTCGGCCTCGGGGATCCCGGACGGCGCGGGGGCGGGCGCCGGTGCGGAGGCCGGCTCGGACGCGGCGGGCTCGGCGGACGGCGCGGGACGGTCGTCACGGCGCAGGGGGACGAAGGTGCTCGTCCGCTCCGCCGGAGTCTCGCCCTTCTTCGCGTCCTTGCCGCCGTCCTCGGTGGCGCTGGGCTTCGGCAGCTTGAGCGCGGTGGTCGGCTGGTCGGTGGCCGGCTTGGGAAGGGTCCGGAAGACGGCGGTGGCCTGGTCGACCGGCTTGGCGTCGGAGCCGGAGTCGGAGTCGGAGCCGGGCTCGGACGTCGAACCGGACGCCGAACCGGCCTTCACCGGCGCTCCCTTGGGCTCCGCGGAGCCCTTGGCGTCCTTGGCGTCCTTGGCGTCCGTACGGTCCTGGGGCTTCTCCGGCTGCTTCTCAGGGGCCTCGGACTCCTCCGCGTCGGACTTCTTCGCCTCGGGCGCCTGAGGACTCCCGGACTCCTCGGAACTCCCGGACTCCTGCGAACCCTCCGGCTCCCGGGGGCTCTTGGGCTCCGGGGGCGCCCCGGCGGCCTTCGGCTCCCCGGGCGCCTCCGCGTCCTCGTCCTTCGCGCTCCCGTCGTGCGCGTCCTCGTCCTTCGCGTCGCCCGCGTCCGCGGACCCGGCCCCGGACTTCTCGGACCCCTCGGCCTTCCCGGACTTCTCGGCCTTCTCCTGCTGCTCCGGCTTCTCCGGCTCCGGTTCGGCCGCCGTCTCCCGCCTCGCCCAGGACGGCGACGAGCCGTCGCCCTTCAGCGTCATCGTCCGGTCGTCGGACGGGGGCCGCTCGGACGTGGCCCGCTCGGACTCCGGGCGCTCCGGCGCCGCCGTTATGCGGTCGCCGTCCGCCTCTCCGGAGCCCTCGGCCTCCGCCGGGCCGTCCTCGGAATCCGACGTGGAGCCCTCGGTGCGATTTGCGGTCGCAACCTTCGTCGATCCCCGGGAGCCGGAGTCCGACCGGTCGGTCCCGTCGGCTCCGCCCGCCGCGGACGAGGCCGATTCACGGAAGACCGTGAGCCTCGGGTCGCGTTCGCCGGAAACCGCCTCCCCCGACGACTTCCGCTGATCCGACTTGTCGGGGGACTCGCCCGCCACCGTGTCTCCTTCATGTCTCAACCGACGTACCGCACTGTCCGAAGCATCTATCAGTGTCCCGCTCTGGGACCTCGGCCCGGGTGCTAGACGAGAACGACATACATAACGGTTCCCGCACAAAGTACCCAGGCACCCTCGACAGACCATTGTGAGAGGGGTCACCCTGTCACTCATCCACGCGGGGAGGCATGGATGGGCAGGAGCCGCAGAACAATTCCGGAGGAGCTTCTGCTGCTCGCTCTGGACCCGGCCACGGGTACCACAGCGCAGCCGCAGTCGCTCGACCTCGGCCTGGCCGGAGCACAGCTAGTGGAGCTGGCTCTGGCAGGACGGATAGCCCCTGACGGGGATCGTATCGCCGTGGTGATGCCACGGCCGACCGGAGATCCGACTCTGGACTCCGCACTGGAGCTGTTGCGCAGACGCGGCAGCCCGGTCCGGGCCGTCCATTGGATCGGCGGGCCCCGCCTGGGGCTGCGCCAGACCTATCTCTCGCATCTGGAGCGGTGCGGCATGGTGCATGCCGTGGCGGGCCAGATGTGCGGAGTGCTGCCGACGACTCGCTACCAGGCGACGGAGACGGCGATCAGCCGGGAAATCAGGTCCCGGCTGGACAGTGCGATCCGCACCGGCGTTCCGCCGGACCCGCGGACCGCGGCGCTCGCCGCACTGGCCCACGCGGTCGGACTCGGCAAGCACCTCTACCCCGGGAACGAGGGGCGCTCGTCGCGCTCCCGGCTCCGGGACCTGATCAGACACGACCCGATGGGCGGTCTCGTGGCGCACGCCGTGATGGACGTCCAGAACGGGGTGGGCGCACAGCCGCGCCGCAACCCGGCCCAGGGCGCTCCCAGCGCTCCGGCCGGCGCCCGGCCGGTCGGTGGCGTGCCCATGCAGCCGCAGCGCGGTGGCATGGCGCGCGTACCGGCGCACTGAGTACGGGGCAGGCGCCCGAGCCCGCTCCGGCGGGCACGGACACGCACGGCCCGCGCAGAACGATCCGCCGCACCGACGTCCCCAGACCCGGTTCGGGAGCCGCACAGGACGCGCGGGGCAGCCGGCACCACCGGCCGCCCCGCGCGTCGCGCGTCGGCCCTCCGGAGCCCCGAACCCTTGGCCACGGCCTCACACACCTGTGACGGACCTGTGACAGGGTTCCAGCGGTCGCGGGGCCCTGGGGAGCCCCCGGGGCCGCCGGACCGGCGCCAGGGCGCGCGCGAGGGCGTGCGACGAGGCGCGCAGAACGGCGCAATCACCTCTGTAGCCATTTCCCAGCGCAGTCGGGACCTTTGGTGGCAGTCTGCTGAGCAGTAGATACGTACAGCTACAGCTATCCAGCCGGAGGTGCAGTTTCCGTGGCGTCCAACGTCAATCCCACCGTCAGGCGACGCCGATTGGGCCAGGAGTTGCGCCGGCTTCGCGAACTCAAAGGCATGACGGCCGAGGAAGTCGCGGAACGCCTGCTGGTCTCCCAGTCGAAGATCAGCCGACTGGAGAACGGCCGCCGTTCGATCAGTCAGCGCGATGTGCGCGATCTCTGCGGGGTCTACGAGGTCGAGGACAGCCGTATCGTCGACTCGCTTATGCAAATGGCCAAGGACTCCCGTCAGCAGGGGTGGTGGCACGCCTTCGGCGACATTCCGTACAGCGTCTACATCGGACTGGAGACGGACGCCGCCTCGCTGCGCGTGTTCGAGCCCCAGGTGGTTCCCGGGCTGCTCCAGACACGTCCGTACGCCGAGGCGCTGATCAACGGAGCGCTGCCGGAGTCGGCCGTACCGGACGTCGAGAAGCGGGTCGGGGTACGGCTGCGGCGGCAGGACCGGATCAACGCGCCCGAGGAGCCGCTGCGGCTCTGGGCCGTGGTGGACGAGGCGGCGCTGCGCCGGGTCGTCGGCAGCCGCCAGCTCATGCGCGAGCAGCTCGAACACCTGCTGGAGCAGTCGCAGTTGCCGCATGTGACCGTGCAGGTGCTGCCCTTCGACATGGGCGCGCATCCCGGAATCACCGGTCACTACGCGATTCTCGAATTCCCCGATGCCTCGGACTCCAGCGTTGTCTACATCGAGGGCGTGACGAGCGACCTTTATCTGGAGAAGGCCAATGATGTGCAGAAGTACAGCGTGATGTACGAACATCTGCGCGCGCAGGCCCTGAATGCCGATCAGACCCGGCAGTACATCGCGGAAATCGCAAAGGACTACGCCCGCTGAGCGGCTGCCACGTTGGTCCGGATTGTCGAACTGATCCGCTTTTATGCAGCGGGAGGGGCCAGCATACACCTCAACCACGTTTTCCCGTAAGGCTATTCGGGGATAGACCATCCGGACGAGTGAACGCGCGCCCCGCTCAGCAAAGGAGGCGAGTAGCGTCGATCATGCCAACAAGAAGTTGGCGCTATTTCACCTCACTTGCTGAACCGGAGCGAATATGGCAATCCTTCAGGGCGCTACGGACACGTGGACGAAGTCCTCGTACTCCGGTGGAAACGGCGCATGCGTAGAGGTCAGGTCCCCCGTCGTCCAGGCCGTCGCCGTCCGGGACTCGAAGGCGCCCGAGGGGCCGTCGATCTCCTTCGTCCCCAGCTCGTGGAACGCCTTCGTCCAGGACCTGGGCAGGGGCGCCGACCTCTCCTGAGGCCGGTCCGCCGGCGACGCCGGCACCACTGTTTCACCGCACCACAGACAGAGCCCTCTCGACCGGTCCGCCGTCCTGGCCGAGGGGGCTCGGCCATGCCCGGCCGCGCGGGACCCGCATCCCGCGCGGCCGTATCCGTTCGGCCGTTTCCGTCCGGCCGCTTCCGTGTGCGTACGTGGCCCGGTGGCAGGAGCGCCGGAGCCCGCTGACGAAGTGCTCGCTCATCGTGTGTGCGCGATCACGGCCACGACAACGCCACGGAAGGTCAAGAACAGGCAAAACCGTTCGACTTCCTGATCTGCGTTCACGTCCTTGACCGACCACACCCTTGACCCGCCGCCCCGGCAGGCGGTTCAATCCCCAAGTCCCCGCTCCCGCACGGGGTTACCGCCGACCGGAACGCGCCCTCTGACGAAGCGCTCCGACGTTCATCAGGCGGACCCCTGGAGGGGTGACATGAACAGCCTCGACTGGATCGTGCTCATCGCGTATTTCGGAGTCATGATCGCGATCGGGCTCTGGTCGCACAAGCGCGTGGACAATGTCAGCGACTTCTTCACCGCGGGCGGCAAGATGCCCTGGTGGCTGTCGGGCATCTCGCACCACATGTCCGGCTACAGCGCCGTGATGTTCACCGGGTACGCGGGCATCGCCTATCTCTACGGCGTCACCTCGTTCGTGACCTGGTCCCTGCCCATCGCCATCGGGATCGGGATCGGCGCGCAGATCTTCGCGCCCCGGCTCAACCGGCTGCGCTCCCGGCTCCGGGTCGCCTCACCGCTCGAATACCTCAAGAACCGGTACGACCTGAGAACCCAGCAGGCGCTCGCCTGGTCCGGGCTGCTGCTGAAGATCGTGGACGTGGGCGCCAAGTGGGCCGCCATCGCCACCCTGCTCTCCGTCTTCACGGGGATCTCCCTCAACCAGGGCATCCTCATCACCGGTGTCATCACCGGCATCTACTGCACCGTCGGCGGACTGTGGGCCGACGCGCTCACCGAGCTGGGCCAGTTCGTCATCCAGCTCTTCGCCGGTATCGCGATGCTCGTCGCCGTCATGGGCAAGCTCGGCGGCTTCAGCGCGCTGTGGACGGTGTGGGACAAGCTCCCCGACGGCCACGCGGAGCCGACGGCGGGCCCGTACACCGTGACGTTTCTGCTGGCGTTCCTCTTCATCAAGACCTTCGAGTACAACGGCGGCATGTGGAACCAGGCGCAGCGCTACATGGCCACGGCCAGCGCCCGGGAGGCGACGCGCTCGGCGCGGCTCTCCGCCGCCCTGTGGCTGGTGTGGCCGCTGGTCCTGTTCTTCCCCATGTGGTGCGCGCCGCTGCTCGTGGAGGCGCAGAAGCCGGACGCCTCCGACTCGTACGCCCTGATGACCGAACAGCTCCTGCCGCACGGGCTGCTGGGTCTGGTCATCGTCGGCTTCTTCTCGCACACCATGGCGATGTGCTCGTCGGACGCCAACGCCATCGCGGCGGTCTTCACCCGGGACATCGCTCCGGTGCTCTCCCGCGCGGCGCGCCACTGGTCGGACCGGGCGGGGCTGCTGGCGGCGCGGCTGTCGACGATCTCGTTCCTGGCGCTGTCGATGGCGATCGCCACCCAGGTCAACTCGCCGACGTTCAAGGACATCATCACCGTCGTCATCAAGTGGGTGGCCGGGCTGATGGGGCCGATCGCGATCCCGTTCATGCTGGGGCTGCTCAAGCCGTTCCGCAGGTCGGGCCCGACGGCGGCGCTGGTGAGCTGGGCGATGGGTCTGCTGGCGTTCTGGCTGGTCAACTACCCGATCAACTGGAGCGTGGAGGGCGGTGTGCCGCTCCAGTACCAGGTCTCCGTACCGCTCGCGGTCTCGCTGGTGCTGTACGTGGTGATCGGCTTCCTGAAGCCGGAGGACACCCCGGAGCGGGACGCGCTGCTCGGCCGGATCGACGGGGACGGCCACGAGGCGACCGACGGGGAGGGCGACGCCAACGGGAAGGGCGGCGGGATCAGCCGCGCGGGTAGCGGGTCAGCCACCCCGACTCCGTGACCGCCGGGCTGTGCAGCGCCGGCCCCTGGGTCATCTCCATCGCGAAGTCGTCCGCGATCTCCAGCAGGGTGGGCCGGCCCTCCAGCTCCGCCAGCCAGGCGGGCGGCAGGGCCGTCTCACCGTGCAGGGCGCCCAGCAGCGATCCGCAGAGCGTGCCGGTGGCGGCGGACGGGCCGTCGTGGTTGACGGCGAGACGCAGTCCGTGGCGTACGTCCTCGGCGACGAGCGCGCAGTAGACGGCGGCGGCGAGCGCCGACTCGGCGGTGCGCCCGTCGCCGAGCGCGCCGATCCGCTCGGGACCCGGCACGCCCTGGCGCCCGAGGTCGAGCGCCTGCCGCAGGGCCGCGGTGACCGGCTCGTGGCCGGTGCTCGGCGCGATCAGCACACAGGCGCGCTCCACGCCCGCCTCCAGCGTCCCGCCGCGCGCCACCTCGTGCACCATCACGGCGAAGGCGCCCGCCGAGATGAACGCCCCCGGGGAGCCGTGCGTCTGGACGGCGCACTCCAGGGCGAGCCGGCAGACCAACTGCGGCTCCCACCCGACGAGCAGCCCGAACGGCGCGGACCGTACGAGGGCTCCGGCGTCCCGCGCGATGGGGTTCTTGGGCCGGTCGAGGGTGCCCATCACCTGGTCGCCGAAGCCGGTGAGGCAGGAGATCGTCGGGTCGCGGCGCACGTACAGCCACTCCTCCTGGGCGAGCCACCCGTTGTCCTTGCGGCGCAGGTCGGGCCCCCAGTCGCGCTGCGTCGCCGCCCAGCGCAGATGCGAACGGTGCACGTCGGAGGGGGGATGCCAGGCGCCGGTGTCCCGGCGCACCTGGGCGCGGATCAGACCGTCGACGGTGAACAGGGTGAGCTGGGTGGAGGCGGTGACGGCGCCGCGCCGGCCGTAGGCGGGGACGAGGTCGGCCACACCGTCCCCTCCGTGCGCGGCCCTGATCTCGTCGAGGGTGAGCGTGGCGACCCCGGCGCCGAGCGCGTCCCCGAGGGCGCCGCCGAGCAGCGCGCCCCGTACCCGGCTGCGGAAGTCCTGCTGCTCGGCACGGCCCCAGACGGCTCCGGACGGTGTGCTCACACGTCCCCCTCCCCTGTTGGCCCCCGATGTGTCCGCGCGCGACTGCGCAGCACTGTAATCGAACGGGGACAGCGGGTCGCGGGCGCACTCAGACGCGCAGTGCGGGCCGCTCCAGGTGCGTGACGGCGCGCAGCAGCCACTCCACGGGACCGATCCGGAACCGCCGCATCCACCAGGCGCTCCACACCACCTGGAGGGCGTAGATCCCGACGGCGACGGCGATCATCCCGGCGTACGGCATCCGCCCGACGAGACCGAGCCCCATCCCGGTGAAGACCAGACCGCAGAGCAGCGACTGGCTCAGGTAGTTGGTGAGCGCCATCCGGCCCGGCCGCGCCAGCACCTCGCCCAGCCGGGCGCCGCGCTCCGTGCGGAAGACGCGCAGCAGGGTGGCGACGTACGCGGCGGTGAGGAAGGGCGCGGTGGCGGTGTTCGCGGCGGGCGCGAAGAGGTTGTCGTCGGCGGCGAGGGTGTAGAAGAGCGAGCCCGCGATCCCGACCGGGAAGCCGACGAGCTGGATGAGCCGCAGCTTCCGCCGGTAGGCGTCCGGGTCGGCGGCGGCGGTGTGGTCGAGCGCGCGGTGCTTGCCCGCGGCCAGTCCGACCAGGAACGCGGAGAAGGCCAGCGGCCCCTGGAAGAAGAGGATCATCGGGAACGCGGTCGACAGCGCGTCCAGCCGCCCTTCGACGACGGAGCCGAACCCGCCCCGCATCGCCTCGGTGGCCGCCCGCCCGTCGGCGAGCATGGCGGCCCGCTCGGCGGCGGTCGGCGCGGCGGAGGCGCTGTCGATGAGGACCACGAGGACGGCCAGCGCCAGGAGGACGAACAGGACCGCCCCGGTGACGATCCCGGCCACCCACAGCGCCCGGCGCGGCGAGATCCCGCGTACGAGGAAGAGCACCAGACCGAGAACGGCGTACGTGACGAGGATGTCGCCGTAGAAGAGCAGCACCGCGTTGGCGACGCCGATCAGGAACAGCCCGCCGATCCGCCGCAGGAAGCGGGGCCGGAAGGAGAGTCCGCGCGCGGCGGCGGAGTTGAGCAGGAGGGTGAAGCTGTAGCCGAAGAGGAAGGAGAAGAGGAGATAGAACTTCGACTCGAAGAAGAACTCGACCACCCCCGAGGCGAGATGGTCGTGCCACGCGTCGCGCGCCGGGTCGGGCGTGTCCAGCAGGGTGTAACCGCTCGCGAAGAAACCGATGTTGACCATCAGGATGCCGAGGAGGGCGAAGCCGCGCAGCGCGTCGACATCCGCGAGGCGCGCGGTCGGGGCCTGTCCGGGGGCGGGCGTGCCGGAGGTGGCGGGCTCGGTCGGAAGGGGTGCTGTCATACCGTACGACGGTACGGAGCGTGCACGGTCGGCGACATCCGACGAAAGTAGCGCGGGCGGGTCTCTTCGGTCTGCGGGCACGAGGCTCAGGTACCCGGCTGCGAGGCTTCGGTACGTCCCGGGTTTACGCCCAGCGGGCGGCGAACGCGTCGGCGGCGGCAGCCACCTGGGCGAGGCGGGGGCTCAGGACGGCCGTGTCGGTGCCGGGGGCCTCCAGCAACTCGCCGAGGTCCGAGGCCAGTTGCGCGAGGTCGTCCCATTCGTGCTCCGTGGCGCGCAGGGCGGCGAACGCGGCGTCCAGCGCCTCCCCGTCCCCCCGGGCGGCCGAACACAGCGCGTTCCCGTAGGCGCGCATGTCCTCCGGCGGGTCGGCGGTCTCCGCGATGCGCCGCTCCAGCTCCCGCCAGACCGGGGCCCCGGCGTCCGCCCCGTGTGCCACGGTCACCGTCAGGGCCCGCTGGACCGTGCCGTACACCGGCTTCTCCGCGGCGCACCGCTCGGCGGTCTCCAGCGCCTCGGCCCACCGCCCGGTGCGGCGCAGCGCCTCGCAGCGGTCCAGTCGGTCGTCGTCCTCGTCGGTGGTCAGCCCGTCCAGTAGCCGGAGCGCCTCCTCGGGCCGGCCCAGCAGCAGGCTCACATTGGCCACCGCGCGCCGGGCGAGGTCCGCCGGGGCCGGGTCCGGGTTCAGCTCGGCGCTCCGCAGGAAGCCGGCGTGGGCCTGCTCGGCGCGGCCCGTGGCCAGCGCCGTACGGGCCCGGAAGTAGTGGTGCCACGGGTTGGCCGGATCGGCCTCCAGGGCACGGTCCAGGTCCGCGAGGGAGTCGCCGTGGCGCCCGAGGGCGCGGTGGGACCTGCCGCGCAGCGAGAGCGCCCAGTCGTCGTCGGGCCGCCGCTCCAGCACGGCGGTGAGATCCGCGACCGCCTCCTCGTGGAGCCCGGCGGCCCGCCGGGCCTCTCCTCGCTCCCGCCGGATCCACACGATGCCCGGTTCGGCCTCTGCGGCCCGCTCCAGATCGGCCAGCGCGCCGGTGGCATCGTCCTGTTCCTCCCGCAGAGCGGCGCGGTGCGCCAGCGCCCAGGCGTACTCGGGGCTCAGCTCGACCGCCCGGTCCAGATCGGCGCGCGCCTCGGCGTGCAGCCCCAGCCGGTGGCGGACATAGCCGCGCCCCGCCAGCGCCGAGGCGTGGTCGGCCTCGATCTCCAGGGTGCGGGTCAGCTCCCGCTCCGCGTCCTCGTTCCGCCCGCCGATCCGGTAGGCGTCGCCGCGTTCCGAGGCGATCCAGGCGCTGTCCGGCGCCAGTTCGACGGCGCGGTCCAGATCCGCGAAGGCCCGGTCGGGCTCCCCCATGTGCCGCAGCAGGCGGGCTCTGCGGACCAGCGCCCACAAATACGCGTCGTCCAGCTCCAGAGCGCGGTCGAGATCCGCGAGTGCGGCGTCGTGCCGCCCGAGCGCGTGGTGGGCGACGCCCCGGGACGCCAGGGCGAACGCCTCGGTCGGGTCGAGGACGAGAACGCGGTCGAACAGCTCGACGGCCTCGTCGAGCCTGCCGGCGAGCCGGAGCGCCTCCCCGTACTCCTCCAGGATCCAGTACGTGTCCGGGGCCAGTTCGTCGGCCCGGCGCAGATCGGCCAGGGCGGCGTCGTGGTCGCCGTCCGCCTGATGGGTGAGCCCCCGGCCGAAGTACGCCCGGGGCTCGTCCGGGTCGAGCGCGAGCGAGCGGTCGTACTCGGCCAGGGACCGCGCGTAAGCGCCCTCCTCGCGCAGCTCGGCCCCCCGGACCCGGTGGGCGGCGGCCCGGCCCGGGGTGTCGAGTCCGGCCCGGTCGAGCAGCAGGCCGAGGGCATCGCGTACGCCGTGCTGGTCGTCGTCGAGCGCGGCCAGCAGCCGCCGCCCCCAGTCGCGGGCGGTCCCGTCTCCGGTGTCCTCGCCCGCCTCCGCGAGCACCCGGGCCGCGCGACGGGCCGCCGCCGGCGGGCTCTCGCGGCAGCCTTCGACCACGTCCCGCAGCGCCCCGGGGAGCGCGCCGCGCGGGGCCGCGCAGAGCCGGTGGTAGGTCTCCTCGAAGCGCAGCGCGCGCCACTCCGCGCTCTCCCAGACTTCGTCGGCCGGCAGCTCCGTCTCCGTCTCGGCGCGCCAGCGGGCGAAGGTCGCGGCGAGCGCGGTGTGCCGTTCGCGCCAGTTGCGCGGGGAGCGGGTGCGCTGGAGGCGGAGCATGGGGGCGCGCACCACACCGTGGTAGGCGACCCCGCCGTCCCTGCCGAGGGCGAAGGGCAGCGTCCGCAGCCAGTCGTACAGCCCCGCCGCGTCCTCGGGGACGGTCTCGCGGAAGACGTCCTCGTCCAGCCGCCGGGGCAGGGCGCAGGCGAGGGCGGCGGAGCGCCGTACGGGGTCCTGTTCCCACTTGAGGAAGCGTTCGACGGCGGTGGCGCTGGGGTCGCCCACGTCGTCCGGGTCCGTCGGCTGGTTCTCGGCGAGGGTGGAGACGAGGACGGGCAGGCCGCCGGAGAGCCGCAGCACCTCCTCCACGACGGATTCGTCGGTGACCCGTTTCGCGGCGAGGAGCGTGCGCGCCTCGCCCTCCGTGAAGGGCGCCAGCGGCAGGCTGGTGGCGAACTCCCCGTACCCGCCCCAGCAGGCGGGGTCGAGGGGGCGCTGGCCCGCGAGCGTCACCACGACGCGGCCGGGGAAGTCCCCGTACCGGCCCGCCTTGATCAGGTCGCGCAGCCAGGTGTCGAGGAAGGGCGCGGTGCGTTCGTACGTGTCGAAGAAGAGCGCGATCCAGGGGATGTCGCGGGAGATCCCGGTGAGTTCGGAGACCAGCACGGGGGTGAGGACCTGGTCCGGCCTCAGGACGAGCTGGACGTCCTCCTGGTCGCGGAAGCGGGCGCTCAGGGTGGCGCGGAGCCGGTCGGCGCCCGCGGCGAGGTGCTGGGGGTCGACCGCGTCGGCGAACGGTCCGACGACCGGGACCATCCGGAGCCCGATCATCCCGGCCGTCACCACGGCGGTGGACCCGGCGGAGGCGGCGGCCGGGTCCGCGCCCGGCTCGGTGGCCGACTCCGCCTCGTGCCTGCGCTGCCGGTAGGTGGCGAGCTGCCGGTCGAGCTGCTTGAGCGGATGGCCCTGCCGGCCGAGCTGTTCGGCGATCGCGGCCAGCGCCTCGGGGACGCTGCCCGCCGACTCGTCCACGTACGCGGTCAGCGCGCCGCACTCCCGGGCGGTCCGCTCCAGCTCCCGTACGAGGGAGGTCTTCCCGACGCCCGCGTTGCCGTGGACGTGGAAGAGGTAGCGGTGGCGTTCGTCCTCGGGCGGGTGGCCGAAGTTCTCGCGGAACGCCGCGAGTTCGGCGCCCCGGCCGACGAACCGGCGTCGCCGCGCGATCAGTTCGGCCATCGACGGTCGGTCGGACTCCGCCTGCGCCTGCGCCACGTACGCACTCCCCCGTGTCCCGGCACGCCCGTTCCCGGGCGTTCCCTCGGCGCTCAGTCTGCCAGCAGGGGCAGCAGCTCCGGCAGGTGTCCGTCCGATGCCGCCGCCGCCCTGACGCGCTCCTCGGGAACCTCTCCGTACAGCGTCGTGCGCGGCTTCGCCGGGCGCCCCGCCGCGTCCGCGATGGCGACCAGGTCCTTGACCGAACGGTAGGACCCGTAACTGGAGCCCGCCATACGGGAGATGGTCTCCTCCATCAGCGTGCCGCCCAGGTCGTTGGCGCCGGAGCGCAGCATCTCGGCGGCGCCCTCCGTGCCGAGCTTCACCCAACTGGTCTGGATGTTGGGGATGTGCGGGTGGAGCAGGAGCCGCGCCATCGCGATCACCGCGCGGTTGTCCCGGTCGGTGGGGCCGGGGCGGGCGATACCGGCCAGATAGACGGGGGCGTTGGTGTGGATGAAGGGCAGCGTCACGAACTCCGTGAAGCCGCCGGTCTCCTGCTGGATCCGGGCGAGGGTACGGAAGTGGCCCAGCCAGTGGCGGGGCTGGTCGACATGGCCGTACATCATCGTGGAGCTGGAGCGGATGCCCAGTTCATGGGCGGTCGTGACGACCTCGATCCAGGTGGCCGTCGGCAGCTTGCCCTTGGTGAGGACCCAGCGGACCTCGTCGTCCAGGATCTCGGCCGCCGTGCCGGGGATGGAGTCGAGCCCCGCTTCCTTGGCGGCCGTCAGCCACTCGCGGATCGAAAGCCCCGTGCGCGAGGCGCCGTTGACGACCTCCATCGGCGAGAAGGCGTGGACGTGCATGCCGGGGACGCGTTCCTTCACGGCCCGCGCGATGTCGAAGTAGGCCGTGCCGGGCAGGTCGGGGTGGATGCCGCCCTGCATGCACACCTCGGTGGCGCCGACCTCCCACGCCTGTTGGGCGCGGTCCGCGACCTGGTCGAGGGAGAGGGTGTACGCGTCGGCGTCCGTACGGCGCTGGGCGAAGGCGCAGAACCGGCACCCCGTGTAGCAGACGTTGGTGAAGTTGATGTTGCGCGTGACGATGTACGTGACGTCGTCGCCGACGGTGTCGCGGCGCAGCTCGTCCGCGATCCGGGTGAGCGCGTCGAGCGCGGGCCCGTCGGCGTGGAGCAGCGCGAGCGCCTGGTCGTCGGTGAGCTTCGTCGGGTCGTCGGCCGCCTGCGCGAGGGCGGTCCGTACGTCGGTGTCGATACGGGAGGGCACCATGCCGGGGGCCGCGGCCTCGCGCAGCGCCTCCCAGTCCCCGTACACCTCGTCGAAGTCGTCGCGCCGGTCGCCCGTGCGGCCCTCGGTGTCGATGGTGCGGTGCAGATCGGTGCGCCCGGTGGCGGTGAACCCCTCGTCCGGCTCCTGCCAGGGCAGTCCTGCCGGGCGGACGTCCTCGCGCGCGAGCCCGGTCTCCGGGTCGGCGAGGGCCCGTACGTGCGGCAGCAGCCGGGGGTCGAGCCAGGGCTCGCCGCGCTGGATGAACTCCGGGTAGATGGTCAGGCGTTCGCGCAGCTCGAAGCCGGACTCGGCGGTCCGCGCGGCGAGTTCGTCGATGTGCGGCCACGGGCGCTCGGGGTTGACGTGGTCGGGGGTGAGCGGCGAGACCCCGCCCCAGTCGTCGATGCCCGCGCCGATGAGCAGGGCGTACTCGGCGTCGACCAGGTTCGGCGGCGCCTGGATCCGGGCGGAGGGGCCCAGGATGTGCCGGGCGACGGCGATGGTGGCGGCCAGCTCCTCCAGCTCGGCGTCGGGCATGCCGCGCATCGCGGTGTCGGGCTTCGCCCGGAAGTTCTGGACGATGACTTCCTGGAGACCGTGGTACGCCCGCTGGATGCGGCGCAGCTCGAAGAGGGCGTCGGCACGCTCCTCGTACGACTCCCCGATACCGATCAGCACCCCGGTCGTGAACGGCACGTTGGACCGGCCGGCGTCCTCCAGGACCCGCAGCCGGACGGCGGGCTCCTTGTCGGGCGAGCCGTGGTGGGGGCCGCCGGGCTCGGACCACAGGCGGGTGGCGGTGGTCTCCAGCATCATGCCCATGCTCGGCGCGACGGGCTTGAGCCGCTGGAGGTCGGTCCAGGACATCACCCCGGGGTTGAGGTGGGGCAGCAGCCCGGTCTCCTCCAGGACCCGGATCGCCATGGCACGGACATAGGCGAGGGTGTCGTCGTACCCCTCCGCCTCCAGCCACTCCCGCGCCTCGGGCCACCGGTCCTCGGGCCGGTCGCCGAGGGTGAACAGCGCTTCCTTGCAGCCCATTTCGGCGCCCTGCCGGGCGATCGCCAGCACCTCGTCGGGCGAGAGGAACATGGAGTGCCCGGCGCGGCGGAGCTTGCCGGGCACGGTGACGAACGTGCAGTAGTGGCACTTGTCGCGGCAGAGCCGGGTGAGCGGGATGAAGACCTTACGGGAGTACGTGATCACCCCGGGCCGCCCGGCCGCCGCGAGCCCGGCGTCCCGCACCCGCGCGGCCGACCCGGCCAGGTCGGTGAGGTCGGCGCCCCGCGCCTGGAGCAGCACGGCGGCCTCGGCGACATCGAGCGCGACACCGTCACGGGCACGCTTGAGGGCACGGCGCATGCCGTTGGCGGTCGGCTGTCCGGGCCCGGGGCCCTGCGGTGCGCTCGTCGTCATCCTCCGAGCATACGAGCGCGGGGGTGGATCTTGGCCGCCCGACAAGAGGTGGCACATGTCTCTCCGGCGCCGGGAATGAACGGAGCCGAAAGGGACACGCCGCGCCCCGCCCCGACCGGCGGCCGGCCTACGCGTCGCCCTTCAGGGCGCACTCCGCCCACAGCAGCTTCCCGAGGTGCCCGGACCGCTCGCCGAAGCGGTACGCGCCCCAGTCGTCGGCGTAAAGCTGTACGAGCCATAACCCTCGCCCGCACTCCGGCAGGGCTCCGGTCGCGGGACCGGACACCGGCGGGGTGAGGAGCTCGCCGTTGAACGGCGGCGGGATCTCGGGGTCGTTGTCCCAGACGCCGACGCGGAGCCGGTGCGGTTCCAGGGTGCGGACACGCAGGGCGTACGGGCCCGGCGCGTGCCGGTACGCGTTGGTGACCAGTTCACTGGCCAGCAGTTCCGCCGTGTCGGCCAGCTCGCCCATGCCGTGCGCCCTGACCACGTGACGGACGGTGCCCCGGGCGATTGAGGGGGCGCGGGGATCGGGCGGGAGTTGGAGCGTGTAGGCGCAGTACGGGGATACGGTTTGCACGGAAGTCTCCGATCGCGGAGGGGATTTACCCAGGTGTGGGGATGCGAGGCGCGATGCCCGGTGACCAGGTCGCTCCGTCGAGCGGGGTGCTTCCAGGCGGTGCCTTGACCCAGAGACTAGAGTCGCCACAAAGAAACTTTGTCAGAATCCGAGTAATTTCATGCCGGATTCCCTCATGTGAGTGATGTCGCTCATCGCGCGGCGCCCAGAAGGAGTTGCATGACCGCGAAGCCACCCGCCACGGCCCGCCGTGTCCGCCTCGGGACGGAGCTGCGGAGGCTGCGTCAGCGGGCCGGGATGACGGCGAGCGCGGCGGCACACCTGCTGGGCACCAGTTCGGGGCAGTTGAGCAATGTCGAGACCGCCCGGTTCGGGGTCAGTGCCGACCGGATTCGGGCCATGGCAGATGCGTACGGCTGCGAGGACGAGGCGTACGTCTCGGCGCTCATGGATATGACGGGCGACCGGTCACGTGGCTGGTGGGAGCAGTATCGGAGCATCCTCCCCACCGGACTGCTGGACCTGGCCGAGCTCGAACACCACGCCCTGGCGCTCCGCACCGCGTACACGGCCCACATCCCGGGACTGCTCCAGACCGCCGAGCACGCCCGGGTGGTGTTCCAGCAGGTGGTACCCGAACTGTCGCCGCCCGAGATCGAACACCGCGTCTCCCACCGCGTCAAACGCCAGGACGTCATCTACCGTGCGGAGCCGATCCAGTACTCGGTGATCGTCCACGAGGCCGCGCTGCGGATGAAGTTCGGGGGCGCGGCGACGGCTCGGCGTCAACTGGAACACCTGCTCACCATGGGGGAACGCGAGCACATCGCCCTCAGTGTGATCCCCTTCGACGCCGGTGCGTACCCCGGTTCGGGGCAGTCGGTGGCGTACGCGGTCGGCCCCGTACCGCAGCTCGACACGGTGCATCTCGACCAGTCACACGGCTCCGTCCTTCTGGACGCCGAAGCACAGCTCCAGAAGTACCGGACACTGCTCGGCCGTATGGAAGCTGTCGCACTCGGCCCGGCGAGATCCAGGGACTTCATCCACTCCATCGCTCAGCAGCTCTGACCGAAAGGATCACTCATGGCCATGGACAACTGGCAGAGGTCTTCGTTCTGCGGCGAGGGCGACGCCTGTCTGAGCGTCGCCGCGACGCCCGGTCGCGCCATACGCCTCACCGAGACCGGAGACCCCGCGCGCTCCATACTGGCGACCGACCCGGACACCTGGGCCGGGTTCCTGCGCTCGCTCAAGGAGTCCCACCGCCATGACTGATGTACCCACCGGTCTCGAATGGGTCCGCGCCGCCCCCGAGGGCGACGAGGGGCCCGGCCCCTGGATCGAGGTGGCCGCCGGGGCCGGGGATCTGATCCATCTCCGGGAGACCAGCGACCCCGACACCGTCGTCACCACCAACCAGATGAAGTGGGAGGCGTTCGTGAAGGGCGTCCTGGCCGGGGAGTTCGACCACTTCGCCGAGGTGGGCGAGGGCCGCGACGGGGACGGGGACGGCGTCGCGGACCCGTCCTGAGTCCCGCCCCGCCCCCGCCCGGCCCGCCGCGCCCCCGTCTCACACGTACGGCGCGTACGCGTCCAGCGCGCGCAGGACCTCCGCCTCGCCCGCCGAGGGCAGTTGGAGGACGACCTCCTCGATGCCCAGCTCCGCGTAGTGCGCCAGCTTTCCCTCGCTGGGGAGCGTCGCGTACGGCACGACCTGCAAGGTCTCCGGGGCGCGGCCCGCCTCCTCCCAGGCCGTGCGCAGCGCGGGCAGCGCCTCCGTCAGGCCCCGGCCGCCGATCGGGAGCCAGCCGTCGGCGCTCTCGGCGATCTGCGCGAAGAGCTTCGGGCCGGCCGCGCCGCCGATCAGGGTGCGGGGGTTGCCCCGTACCGGCTTCGGGAACGCCACGCTCGCCCGCACGGAGGCGAACTCGCCCTTGTACGCGGTCGGTTCGGCCGCCCAGAGCGCCCGCATCAGCGACAGGCGCTCGCCCGTGAGGGCGCGGCGCGTCGACCACTCGACCCCGTGGTCCGCGGCCTCCTCCTTGTTCCAGCCGAAGCCGACGCCGAGCGTGAAACGCCCGCCGGAGAGGTGGTCCAGGGTCGCGATCTGCTTCGCCAGGTCGATCGGGTCGTGCTGCGCGACCAGCGTGATGCCGGTGCCGAGCCCGAGCCGTTCGGTGACCGCCGCGGCCTGGCCGAGGGCCACGAAGGGGTCGAGCGTACGGCCGTACTCGCGCGGGAGTTCGCCCCCGGCCGGGTACGGGGTCGTCCGCTCGGCCGGGATGTGGGTGTGCTCGGGCAGGTAGAGGCCGGCGAATCCGCGCTGCTCCAGCTCCCGTGCGAGCCGTACGGGGGTGATGGTCTCGTCGGTGAGGAAGATCGTGGTCGCGATCCGCATGCGTCGTGCCTCCGTCGTCGGTCGGTCGGTCCGCGTCACCGTACCGTCCGTGTTACCTGCGGGTAAGTACGCGCCGGGACGCAATCCACCGGCTGCGTTCCCGCCATCCGTCGACCGCCGGGCCTTGCGCCCGGGTTCACCGCGGGCTACGAGAGTGGCGGGACCCTCCTCTCTCACCTCTGGAGCAGCCGGTATGAGCCAGCCCCTCGGACGACGCGGTCTCCTGGTGACGGGAGCCGCCACCGCCCTTACGTTGAGTACCGTGAGCTTCGCGCACGCCGATTCCGGCTCCCCCACCGCCGACGGCAGACGGACCAGGACCGTCCGTGGCACCCTGCCGCCCGGCTCCCCCGACTTCGTCCACCTCCCCGTCGAGGTGCCGCGCGGCGTCAACGAGATCCATGTCGCCTACGCGTACGAGCGCCCCGCCGTCCCGGCCGGCACCCAGGGCAACGCCCTCGACATCGGGCTCTTCGACGAGCGCGGCACGGAGCTGGGCGGCCGGGGCTTCCGCGGCTGGTCCGGCGGCGCCCGTACCGAGTTCTTCGTACGCGCCGACGCGGCCACCCCCGGCTACATCCCGGGCCCGGTCCGCGCCGGCACCTGGCACCTCGCGCTCGGCCCGTACACCGTGGCGCCGCAGGGGCTGCCGTACGAGATCACCATCACCCTCACCTACGGCGCCCCCGGCACCACCCCGCCGCCCGTCCACCCGCCCCAGCGGGCCAAGGGGCGCGGCCGGGCCTGGTACCGGGGCGACTGCCACATCCACTCCGTCCACTCCGACGGGCGGCGCACCCCCGCCGAGATCGCCGCGCTCGCCCGCGCGGCCGGGCTCGACTTCATCAACTCCAGTGAGCACAACACGTATTCCGCACACCGCGCCTGGGACGGGCTGTGGGGCGACGACCTGCTGATCCTCACCGGCGAGGAGGTCACCACCCGCAACGGCCATGTCCTCGCGCTCGGTACGGACCCCGGCACGTTCATCGACTGGCGCTACCGCGCCCGCGACAACCGCTTCGGGCGCTTCGCGCGCGAGATCTCCCGCGCGGGCGGCCTCGTCGTCCCCGCCCACCCCCACGGCACCTGCATCGGCTGCAACTGGAAGTTCGGCTTCGCCGACGCCGACGCGGTGGAGGTGTGGAACGGCGCGTACACGCCGGACGACGAGATCTCCCTCGCCGAATGGGACAACCTGCTGGTGGCGTCCGTACGTTCCGGTGGCGGCGGGCGGCGGTGGACCCCCGCGATGGGCAACAGCGACGCCCACCGCGACCCCGACCCGATCGGCACCCCGCAGACCGTCGTCCTCGCCGACGACCTCTCCCGCGAGGCGATCCTCGCCGGGATCCGCGCGGGCCACAGCTACGTCGCCGAGTCCGCGGCGGTCTCGCTGACCTTCGGCGCGGCGGGCGGCCGGGGGCTCCACGCGTCCATCGGCGAGCGGCTGCGCGTCGCCCCGGACGCCCCGGTGACCGTACGCCTGGAGGTGACCGGCGCCCCGGGCTGCACCGCCTACTTCGTCACCGACCAGGGGCCGCTGTACAGCTCCGCGCTGCCCGGGTCGGGCTCGGGCACGGTGGAGTGGCGTACGACCGCCTCGTACGCCGCCTACGTGCGCGCCGAGGTGCGGCACCCCCCGAAGGTGACCGGACTGCCGGGCGCGCTCGCGGCGTTCACGAACCCGGTCTTCCTCGGGGAGTAGCGGCCCCGCGCCGCTCCCGGACGGCTTCGCGTCCGTTTCGGACGGGTCGGCGGAGGGAGAAGGGGTAGAGAGACCACGAGGGAGGCGGAGGGACCGCTCCGCCCCCTCGTTCGCCCGTAGCACTTGGGCCACATAGGGTCCGGAACCTGTCGAGGGCTTGTGCAGAGCCTTACTCGCTGCTGACGCACAGCCGCCGACAAGGCAGACTGTGCGGGGCGATACCGGTGAGCGGCGGGCAGGGGGAGCTATGGGCCTCGACGGCGGGCCACGTGTACCGGAGCAGTGGACTCCGGCCGCGCCGAGCGACAGGGACAGGACCGGCGCGACCAGAAGCACCGCCAACGGCGCCTCCCCCGGCGCCCGTCGCGACGCCCGTCGCGACGCCCGGGCGATCGACAGCAGGGTGATCGAGGACAAGGTGCTCAACGGCAAGGCCGACAGCACCGTGCCCGGCACCCCCAACGCCTCCGCCCATCTGCGCTTCAGCGTGCTCGGCCCCGTACGCGCCTGGCGCGGCGGCGAAGCGCTGCCCCCCGGGTCGCCGCAGCAGCGCGCCCTGCTCGCCTCGCTCCTGCTGCGCGAGGGCCGTACCGCCACCGCCGCCGAACTCATCGACGGGCTCTGGGGCGACGAACCGCCCTCGCAGGCACTCGCCGCCGTCCGTACGTACGCCTCCCGGCTGCGCAAGGTCCTCGCCCCCGGCGTGCTCGTCAGCGAGTCCGGCGGCTACGCGCTGCGGACCGACCCCGACGCCCTCGACCTCAACGTGGCGCAGGAACTGGCCGCCCACGCGGACAAGGCGCGCGCCGCCGGCGACCGGGGCCAGGCGCGCTCCCTCATCAGCAAGTCGCTGAACCTGTGGGACGGCGAGACGCTGGCCTCCGTGCCGGGACCGTACGCCGAGACGCAGCGCACCCGGCTGGAGGAGTGGCGGCTCCAGCTCACCGAGGACCTGCTCGACCTCGATCTGGAGGTCGGCGCGCACACGGAGGCCGTCTCCGAACTGACCGCCCTGACCGCCGCGCACCCGCTGCGCGAACGGCTGCGCGAGCTGCTGATGGTGGCGCTCTACCGGAGCGGTCGGCAGGCGGAGGCGCTCGCCGTGTACGCGGACACGCGCCGGCTGCTCGCCGACGAGCTGGGCGTGGACCCCCGGCCCGAACTCTCCGAGCTGCAACGCCGCATCCTCCAGGCGGACGAGGACCTGGCGCGCCCGCCGGAGGAGCCCGAGCCGGTCCACTCGCTGCCGCGCCCGGCCCAACTACCGGCGACCGTGCCGGACTTCACGGGACGCGACGCCTTCGTACGGGAGCTGGGCAACCGGCTGGCCACCGCCGAGGGGTCCGTCATGGCGGTCTCCGCGCTCGCCGGGATCGGCGGCGTCGGCAAGACCACGCTCGCGGTGCACGTCGCGCACGCGGCGCGCGCGCACTTCCCCGACGGCCAGTTGTACGTGGACCTCCAGGGCGCCGGGACCCGGGTCGCGGAGCCGGAGGCCGTCCTGGGCTCGTTCCTGCGCGCGCTCGGCACCGCGGATGCCGAGATCCCCGACTCGCTCGCCGAGCGCTCCGCGCTCTACCGCTCGGCGCTCGACGGCCGGCGCGTCCTGGTCCTGCTGGACAACGCCCGGGACTCCGCGCAGATCCGGCCGCTGCTGCCCGGGACGACCGGATGCGCGGCGCTGATCACCAGCCGCTCCCGGCTGGTGGACCTGGCCGGCGCGCACCTCGTGGACCTCGATGTGATGTCGCCGGAGGAGGCGCTCCAGCTCTTCACCCGCATCGTCGGCCCCGAGCGGGTCGTGGCGGAGCGCGAGGCGGCGCTCGACGTGGTCGCCGCGTGCGGCTTCCTCCCCCTCGCCATCCGGATCGCGGCCTCGCGCCTCGCGTCCCGCCGCACCTGGACGGTCTCGGTCCTCGCGGCGAAACTCGCCGACGAACGGCGCAGGCTGGACGAGTTGCAGGCGGGCGACCTCGCGGTCGCCGCCACCTTCGAACTGGGCTACGGCGCGCTGGACCACACCCAGGCACGGGCGTTCCGGCTGCTCGGGCTGGCCGACGGCCCCGACATCTCGCTGGCGGGCGCCGCGGCCCTGCTCGACCTGGACGAGCGGGAGGCGGAGGACCTGCTGGAGTCGCTGGTCGACACGTCCCTGCTGGAGTCGGCGGCGCCGGGCCGCTACCGCTACCACGACCTCGTACGGCTCTACGCGCGTGCCTGCGCCGAGCGCGACGAACAGGGCCCCACCGAGCGGCGGTCCGCGCTCTCCCGGCTGCTGGACTTCTACCTGACGACATCGGCGCGGGTGTACGCGCTGGAGCGGCCGGGCGACCGGCTGGTCGACCACCTGGAGCCGGCCTCGTACACGGGCCTGTCGTTCCCCGACCGGCACCACGCGCAGGACTGGCTGTACGCGGAGGCCAACTGCCTGCTGGCCTGCGTACGCCAGTCCGCCGACGGCTCCCCGGCGACGGCCGCGGGCTCCGGTGCGCACGGCGCGGACACGGCGGGCCACGCCGCCGCGACGGCCACGCTGCGCCGGGCGGTCGACCTGCTCTGGGCGTCGCTGGACCTCGGCGAGTCGGGGGCCAACGCCAAGGAGTACGAGTCGACGGCGCGGACCGTACTGGAGGCGGCGCGCGCCCTCGGCGACGACCGGGCCGAGGGCCGGGCGCTGATCGCGCTGAGCAACGTGCACCTGGTCACGGGCCGGTTCGACCAGGCCGACGAGGAGACCCGGCAGGCGATGACGCTGGCGGAGCGCACCGGCGACGCGCTGACGGTCTGCTGGGTGAGCAACCTCCGGGGCGCGATCGCGATCTACCAGAACCGGAACGCGGACGCCGAGGTCCATCTGCTGCGCGCCATCGAGGACTTCCGGGCGGGCGAGAACCCTCCCGGCGAGGCGTCCGCGCTCTGCAACCTCTCCCGTGCGCATCTCTCGATGGGGCGTACGGCGAGCGCGGTCTCCCTGGCCAGGGAGGGCATCCGGATCTACGAGCGGATGGGCAACGCCCTGCGCGCCGCGAACGCCCGCTACGCGCTGGCCGTCGCCCTCACCAAGAGCGGCCATCTCTCCGACGCGGCCCAGCAGCTCGCGGACGCCCTGGAGACCTTCCGGGACAGCAGGCAGCGGCTCTGGGAGGGGATGACGCTGTTCCGTCTCGCCGAGGTCGATCTCGCGGGCAGGCGCCCCGCGCCGGCCGCGTCCAGCGCGGAGATGGCGCTGACCGTGCTGCGCGGGATCGGCGGGGAGTGGCGGCGCGCCCAGGTGCTGACCGCGCTCGGCCGGGCCCTGAACGGCATAGGGCAGACGGGGCGCGCCCAGGTCTGCTGGCAGGAGGCGCTGGGCATCTTCGAGGAACTCGATTCTCCCGAGGCGACAGAGGTGCACACCCTCATCACCTCCGCCGCAGCCGCGTAACCGCCCCGTCAGCCCCGTCGCACACGGGGCTGGCCTGCACGTTCATCAATCGTTTAGCGGTACACGGCATTGTCGTCCACGTCGAATCCGTTGCGTCGGGGGGCAGACGGATCGATGTGAGGCCGAACCCCTAGGGTGGGCGGCCTTGAGACGCCCGTCCGGCTTATTCGGGGGAACGGCCGGGCGGGCCTCATGCCCCACCAGATCGCTCCAGACGAGGGAGTTCAGCCATGAGCGAGAAGAAGACCGAGCAGATCGTCAAGCCGCAGGGCGACACGCACGTCACCGGCGAGCCGGACACCACGCCGAAGCCGCTGGACACGCATGTCACCGGCGGGGAGCTCACGACGCAGGACGACACGCACGTCACCAGCGAGCCTGCCTGAACAAGCCTCTTCGACGGGGGTATCGGCCGCGGCGGCGCGGAGGGGGAGCCGCCGCGGCCCTGGCGTGTCAGGGGCCGGAACCCCGGATACCACTTACCGATGCGCCGTCGACGGTTGCGGCAGTGCCTACCGGAAAGAATTTCGACATGACACGTGAAATAACGCTTGCCAAGAGAGTCCTGGTCACGGCCGCTCTGATCGTCGGCGCGGGAGCCACGGCGGCGTCGCCCGCCCTCGCCGGTGACCACCACGTCACCGACCACCCCCAGGACCAGCATGTCACCGTCGAAACCCAGGACGTCCACGTCACCTGATCCGCGGCCGACGACCGACGCACCGCGTACCACGCACGACGACCGACGACCGAAGCGGGGTGGGGCGGGGCGCCGCCCCCGGCCCCCCCCCCGGCCCGCCGCGGTCTCGTGTAAACAAAACCCCGCCCCCGCGACGGTAATCAAAA
>NZ_JBHZDA010000016.1:0-76740 GCF_042755665.1 Streptomyces sp. NPDC059142 | reverse complement strand
ACACCACAAAAATTATCTTCGGCCGCTCATTTTTTTTAAACCCCACCGGCCGGGCATCCCCCCCGCCCCTCCCCGTCTTCCCTGACCCCCGCCGGCGGCCGGGCCGCCGGATCACCGGGTCAGGTGTCGAGCGCCGCGCTCACCGTGCACTTCTTCACGCGTGACACCTGGCGCGGGCTGTCCATGGCCACCTTGACCGTCGTCGTCCCGCCGCTCTCCAGGTCCACCTCCGTCTCACCGGAGTCGACGACCCGGCCGCTCGCGTCGGTGAACGTCACGTCGATGTCGTAGCGGTCGGCCGCCCCGACCGGGGTCTCCACCCGCACGGTCGCGTACGTGACGGCCTTGCGCTTGCCCTTGCCCTGGTGGGCGCAGCCGACGATCCGCGCCTGGACCCCGCCCGAGGCGGCGGCGGTCGGGGTCGGGTCGCCGTAGCCGCTGTCGGACGAGCCGTTCTCGTCGCCGTGGTCGTTCTGGGAGTTGTAGCGCGAGCCGGAGTCGTACCCCGACGAACCGTTGCTCTTCTTCGAGTTCGAGCAGCCCCCGCCGCTGCTGCCCCCGCTGCTGCTTCCCGACTTCCCCCTGCCGCTCCCCTTGCCGGACTTGGCCGACGAGAACCCCGTCAGTGCCAGCACCACCACGACCAGTACGGCCGCGAACTTCAGACGTCGACGTATCAAGGCCGAGTCACTCCCCCGTTGGACACGTAGGACCCCCCGGCCCTGCCGAGAAGCCCATGAACCTGTCAAGTGCGCGCGACACCCTAGCAGCGGGCGCGGACAGCCGCAGGCGCCGCATGGCGCGCGCCGGCCACCCGGCGTAGCGTCTCCACCTGGAGCAGGGTTCCGCACAGCCAAGGAGGCCGGGCGATGGTCCGCAACATCTTCGGTTCGATCCTCGCTCTCGCCGGGGCCGCCGCGGCTGTTCTCGGGCCGTTCCACTCCTGGTACGAGGGGCGGATCGGGCACGACTACCGCGTCGCCGACCTCTTCGACGGCGTCACCGCGAACGGGGCCGGGATCTTCACCTCGATCCTGCTGCCCTTCGCCTTCGCCGCTCTGGTCACCCTGGCCGGGGTGGTGGCGCGCTCGCGTGTGCTGGTGGCGCTGGCCGGGGTGATCGTCCTCGGTTTCACCGTGCTGTGGATGGTGCGTCAGGGGCAGGCGGCGGGTTCGCTGGTCATCAGCGGGAACGGCTCGGGCCTGGGCGTCGGCGTCGCGTACACGGCGGGCGGCGGGGTGGCGCTGCTGCTGGCCGCGGCCCTGATGTCCGGCCGGAGGCGCGCCGGGCGCCGGGACCGCGAGCAGCCGCAGCCGTACGAGCCCCCGCCGTACGAGCAGCAGCCTTACGAGCCCCAGCCCTACGACCCGCAGCCGTACGACCCCCGGCCCTACGAGCCGCAGGGCTACGGGCAGCAGCAGGGGTACGGGCCCCAGGGCCAGGACCCGGGGAGGTACGAGGAGGACCCGTGGCCGCGGACGCGCGACGGGGACACGCAGTCCCTGCCCACCACGGGCCGGTGGTACGAGGAGAACGGCACCCCCGGCACCGGCCGCGCCGCCCGTCCCGACGACCCGCACCGCTGACGCCTCGTACCGCTGGGACCCCCGGACCGCTGACGCCTCGTGGGCTAGGGCCGCGCCCCGCCCGTGAACCGGTGCACGGCGTCCAGCACGGCCGGGGCGAGGGTGTCCGGGTGGTCGGCGTCGTGCATCAGGTGGTCCACTCCGGGCAGCGGCACCCGGCCGGGACCCGCGACCTGTGCGCGGCCCAGGGCGGCGGTCAGGGCGTCGGTCGTCGCGCAGGGGACCTGGACGTCGTTCGTGCCGCAGGTCAGCAGCGTCCTGGTGCCCGGCCGGAGCGCGGCCGCGGTGTCGGGCGGGTAGACGGCGTCGTCGCTCTCCACGAACCGGGCGCTCGGCCCCTGGAAGGCCTGGAAGAGCTGGGCGAGCACGGGCGGCAGGTCGGTGGTGTCGACGGGCCGGCGTTCGCGCAGGGCCGTGACGGCGGCGTCGATCGCCGCGTCGATGGCACGCTGCTGCTCCGGGGTGAACTGGCCCTGCCGGACCGCCTCCGCGGTCTGGGCGTGCAGTTGCAGCGCCACCAGGTCCAGCATGCGGATCGCCTGCGGTTGCAGCAGCGCCAGGCCGGCCGGGCGCGGGCGGGCGGTGCCGCCGAGCAGCAGCGCGGTCATCGCGCCCTCGCTGTGCCCGACGACCAGCAGCCCGCGCGGGTCGGTCTCCGGCTGGTCGCGCAACGCCTCGTAGGCGGCGCCGGCCTGGCGGACGAACGCCGGGTAGTCGAGTTCCTCCGGGCGGTCGCGGTAGGCGCCGAGCCCGGTGCGTCCGGTGCCGTACTTGTCGAATCGCAGCGTGGCGACCCGGTCGTCCCCGAGCGCGTCGGCCAACTGCGCCAGGGTGCGCGGGCGGGAGGCGGGCGGCTGGTCGCCGTCGCGGTCGGTGGGGCCGCTGCCGGGCAGCAGCAGCGCCGCCCGCAGCCGTTGCCCGACGCGATGGGCGGGCACGTGCAGGGTGCCGTAGGTGGTCGTCCCGTCGACGGTGAAGACGACCTCGCGATCGGCGGCCGGCACGAGGGCCGGAACCGCCTCCGCCGGGGTGACGGTCACGACGGTCAACGCCAGTACGGCCGCGGCGAAACGGAGGAACATCGGTCTGCCTCTTCTCAGCTCAGGTGAGGGCGTTCTCTATCAGCGCGACGGTCGCGCGGGGGTCCTCGACCTGGAGGACCAGACGGGCGTAGTGCTCGTCGGCGAGTTCGACCACGACGGTCTTCGACGGATCCCGGACGTCCCAGAAGACCTTCTCGCCGTCGAGATGGAACGTGCCCGCCGTGATCACGCCGGGCACGCGGGCGCCGGGCGCGCGGATCCCCTTGGGATCGGCGATGATGCCGGGATCGGCGGTCGCGCCGCGGACGTTGGCCAGCGGGACGGTCAGACTGCTCTTCAGGGCCCAGACTTTGTGGAGACCCTCGATCACGACGACGAGGTCGTCGCCGTCGATGCGCACCAGTGCCATGTCGGTCTCCTTGTCAGGCGAGAGGATCGAGGCGTCGGGACAGGGCGGTCCCGACGCCGTCGGGGTCGCCGCGCAGGAGGATGCCCAGCGCGGCGGCCGTGAGGGCGGCGGCCAGTTCGGCGGGGACGCCGAGCGCGTCGGCGACGGCCCGGTCGACGGTGCCGAGCGCGGTCGCCACCTCGGCCGCGACCTCGTCGTCGGCCGCTGCCCGTTCGACCGCCGCGAGCAGCAGCAGCCCGAGATCGGCGGAGGTGATGAGCCGCAGCGCGGTCGCGGCGTCCGGTGCCCCGGCGAGCGCGTCGGCCAAGGGACGGACATCGTCGGCGAGATGGCGGCGCAGCGCGACCAGATAGAGGCCGCGCTTGCTGCCGAAGGTCTTGTACAGGCTGTTGCGGTGCACGCCGAGGTGGGTGACGAGATCGTCGACGGACACCCCGTCGTACGCGCGGCTGCCGAACAACTTCACGGCGGCGCGCACCGCCTCGTCCTCGTCGAACGCCCTTGGCCTGCCCATGAATTGACCATAGCCAGTTGAGGAACGATCAGTCAAGAACGATCGTTCCTCAAATACCGCCGACCACACCCGCCCCGCGTGCCGCGGTCACGGCACGCGTGGTGGGTGGTGAAGGGTGGGTGGTGAAGGGTGGGTGAGGGGCGGCGGGCGGCGGCGGGAGACCCGAAAGGGCCTAGGTCCGCGAACCGCGCCCCGTCGCCGTGCCCTTGACCGCGTCCAGCGCGTACACGCAGCGGTCCTTGCTGCACGCGTACACCACGCCGCGCCGCGCCACCGGCGACCCGGTGATCTCGCCGCCCGTCGCGAGCTTCCAGCGGAGCTGACCGCCGCTCGCGTCCAGGGTGTAGAGCGCGTGGTCGGCCGAGCCGAAGTGCAGCCGGCCGTCGGCGACGACCGGGGCTCCGATGACCTCGCCGCCCGCCGCGAAGCGCCACTTGGGCGTGCCGGTGACCGCGTCCAGGGTGTAGAGCGCGCTGCCGCTGCCGACATGGACGTTGCCGTCGGCGACCAGGGCCGGTTCGATCGACTGGCGGGACTCGGTGGCGATGCGCCAGCGGTCCTTGCCGGTGGCCGCGTCGAGCGCGTACACCGTGCCCAGGTAGTCGGCGAGGTAGACACCGCCGCCGGTGACGGCCGGGCCGGGCGCGAAGGCGGGCGGGGAGAGGAAGACGGCGGGCGCCTCGAAGTGCCAGCGGACATGGCCGGCGGCGAGGTCGACGCAGAGCACACGGGTGCCCGCCGCCACGTACAGCCGGCCGTCGGAGGCGGGGGTCACCCGTACCGGTACGCCGCCGCAGGAGGCCGCGTCGCCGATGGGGTACGACCACAGCTCGGCGCCGGAGCGCGCGTCCAGCGCCTGGAGCCGGGCGTCCTTCCACACGAAGACCGTGCCGTCGTGGATCGTGGGGCCCGACTCCGGGGTCTCGAAGTCCGTCTGGGCGCCCGCGATCTCCCACAGCCGCTCGCCGGTGGACGCCTCCCACGCCTGGACGCCGCCGCCGCGCGTGCCGGTGACGACCGTGCCGCGGTCGACCTTGAGGGAGTACACCCAGGAGGTGGTCTGGAGCCGCCAGCGCTCCGCGCCGGTCGTGCTGTCGAGCGCGTAGAGCGTCGGCCCGTCCGAGGCGTGGATACGGCCGTCGGAGACCGCCATCGCCCAGGCCACGTCCCGGGTCTTGAACTGACGGCGCCCGCTGCCCACGTCCAGCGCGTGCACCTCGAAGGACGTGACGTAGAGCAGGTCCCCGTCGACGACCGGGGTTCCCCAGACGTCGTTGGACATCCGGAACCGCCAGGGCCGCCAGCGCTGCGCCTCGGCCACCGCGTCCGGCGGCTGGGTGGGCGCGGGCAGCGGCGGTACGGGCGGGTGCGGCGCGGCGCCGTGCGCCGGGTCCGCCCCGTTCAGCCCGGCGGGCGGGCGGATCCAGCCGGTGGCGGGACCGGCGTCCGCGACGGCGTGCGCGTCCCCGACGCGCGGGCCGGGGCCGATCGGGACCGGCGCGCCCGGGAGCTGGACCGGGCTGGACGGCGCGGCGGCGGCCATCGCGGCGCCCTGCGGGTGGGCCGCGGGCCGGACGGCGGGACGGCCGCCGTCGGGGCGCCAGGCGGCGTCCCAGTCGGGCGCCTGCGGGGGCCGCGGCGGCTGGTGCGGGGGCTGCGGGGGCAGGGCGGGGCGCGCGACGGCGGCGATCCGGCCCCCGTTGCGGCGGCGCTCGATCATCGCGGTGGCGGAGTCCGGCAGCCAGGCCGACGCCGTACCGCTGTCGTCGCCGCCCGAGGCGAAGAGATGGGGCGCGAGCTGCGACTGGAGGTCGGCGGGCGAGGGCCGCAGCCCGGCGTCCATCTGCATGCAGGACTCGATGAGGGGTCTCAGCTCGTCCGGCAGTCCGGTCAGGTCCGGGCCCTCGCGCAGCAGCATGAAGACCGTCTCGACCGGGTTCGCCCCGTGGAAGGGGGCGTGGCCGGTGGCGGCGAAGACCAGGGTGGATCCGAGGGAGAAGATGTCGCTGGCGCCGGTCACGCTGCGCGAGTCCCTGGCCTGTTCCGGCGACATGTAGGCGGGGGTGCCGACCGCGACGTTCGTCATGGTCAGCCGGGTGTTGGAGGCGCCGGAGGCGATCCCGAAGTCGATGACGCGGGGGCCGTCCTCGACCACCAGCACGTTCGACGGCTTCAGGTCGCGGTGGACGAGCCCGGCCCCGTGGATCGACTGGAGGGCCTCCGCGATCCCGGCGGCGAGCCAGCGCACCGCCTGGGCCGGCATCGGACCGCACTCGTTCACTATTTCTTCCAGCGAGGGCGCGGGCACGTACGCCGTGGCCAGCCAGGGCACCGCGGCCCGCGGGTCCGCGTCCACGACGGCGGCCGTGTAGAAGCCGCTGACGGCGCGGGCGGCCTCCACCTCACGGGTGAACCGGACCCGGAAGAGCTGGTCCTCCGCCAGTTCCGTACGCACGGTCTTGATCGCCACGCGACGGCCGGAGGCCGAGCGGGCGAGATAGACCAGCCCCATGCCGCCGGCCCCGAGCCGCCCCAGCACCTCGAAAGGGCCGATACGCCTCGGGTCGTGCTGCGTCAGCTGCTCCACTTGCCTGCCACCTCCCCGTCCGGGCCACAAAGGTACGGCCCCGTGCCCCCTGATTCTTCCTGCCGGAGGCGTCGGTTGCGAACCCGGGGGCGGATCGGGGTGTCTCGTCCCGATCCGGACACCTGTGTGTCCCGTATGCCCGCCCACCGGGGATTCTCCCCCGGTACGCGGGCCGAAGTCCCTCGTCCGCTACTCGCCGGTCCGTTTCCAGCCCCGCCACCGTTTTCTGCCGGGCTCGGACTCCGATACGGATTCCGGGGCCGATTCCGTCAGGGGCGGCTCCGGCGCTTTCCGGTCCGGCGCCCGCTCCGAGTCTTCCGCTTCTTCCTCCCCCGGCGTGCTCTTTCCACTCCCGGGCGCGTCCCCGCCCTCCTCCAGGACCGCGAAGGTCGCGCCCTGGTCGTCCACGAGGACGGCCATCCGGCCGGACGCGATACGGAAGGGCGGCGCGGTGATCCGGCCGCCCAGCCGGACCGCCGTACCCGCGGCCCGGTCGCAGTCGGCCACGGCGAAGTAGCTCAGGAAGTGGCCCGGCAGCTCGGCCGGGAAGGCGTCCGTGATCACGCTGCGCCCGCCGACGGCGCCCGCCGGGCCCGGGGCCGCGCCCGGCGGGGACCACATCCGGAAGTCGACGGCGGAGTCCCCGCCGGGGACGTCCGTGCCCCGGAAGCCGAAGACGCCCTCGTAGAAGGGGTCCACCCGCTCCTTGTCCCGCGTGTAGACCTCGGTCCAGCAGAAGGAGCCGGGCAGGCCCTTCTTCTCGAACCCCGCGTCGTCACCCGCCTGCCAGAGCCCGAAGACGGCGCCGGCCGGGTCCGCGGCCTGCGCCAGGACACCGGAGCGCCCCACCGCGACCGGCTCCCTGACCATCCGGCCGCCCGCCGCGACGATCCGTCCGCTGAGCGCCACCGCGTCGGCGGTGGCGAAGTAGACGCCCCAGGCCGTGGGCATCCTGCCGTCCCGCTTGGCGGCCAGCCCCGCCACCCGCTTCCCCTCGCTGAACGCCTCCGCGTACCTCCCGCGCTCCTCGTCCGCGCCCCGGCGGAAGGTCCAGCCGAACAGCTCCCCGTAGAAGCGCTCGCCCGCCGCCAGGTCGGGGAGCGACACGTCCACCCAGCACGGCGTGGACTCCGCGAATGCGGCCATGGACCGGATCCTTCCCTGTGCACCGCTGCGCATGACACCGGCGTGTGGCGCCCGTCACAGCAAAGCTCGTGCGGGTTGGCCGGAAACGCAAGCCGAAGAAATCGAACAATTGGTTCATTGTCCCAGGGTGAAGCCGCCGCCACCCCGAGTTATCCACCGATGTTGTCCACAGGCTGTTGATAACACTAATGCTGTGCACAACCCGTGGAACGGGCCCCGCTCCGCCGTGCGGGAGATGGCCGGTTCCCCATTTGCAGTCGGCCAAATCGCGCTCCGATCACCCCTCGGTAAGCTGACGACATGACAGGACAAGTGCGCACCGTCGACGGCCGCGTGGCTGGTCGACGCGGACAGGCGACGCGGCAGAAGCTGCTCGACTGCCTCGGCGAGATGCTCAGATCCTCGCCGTACCGGGACGTCAAAGTCATCGACGTCGCCCGTAAAGCGGGCACTTCACCCGCGACCTTCTACCAGTACTTCCCGGACGTCGAGGGCGCCGTCCTCGAAATCGCCGAGGAAATGGCCAAGGAGGGCACCGGATTGACGGCTCTGGTCTCCGGCCGCTCCTGGGTCGGCAAGGCCGGGTGGCAGACGTCGGAAGAGCTTGTCGAGGGGTTCCTCGATTTCTGGCGCAAACACGACGCGATCCTCCGTGTGGTCGACCTCGGCGCGGCCGAGGGCGACAAGCGGTTCAACAAGATCCGTCTCAAGATCCTCAACTCCGTGACCAGTTCCCTGACGGAGTCGATGACCGAGCTCCAGTCCAAGGGACGCGTCGACAAGGACGTCAGCCCGGCGGCGGTGGCCGGTTCCCTGGTGGTCATGCTCGCGTCGGTGGCCTCGCACCAGAAGGGCTTCCAGAGCTGGGGCGTGAAGCAGGCCGAACTCAAGCCGAACCTGGCCCTGTTGGTCCATCTCGGCATGACCGGCAAGAAGCCCACGAAGTAACGCGCCGAAACGATCCGGCGCACTGGCCGGCGGGCACGGTACGGGCGTGCCCCCTCCACAGTCCTGTCACGCCGACAGGGGTCCGCGACCGACCCCTGTCGGCGTTCCCGTACCAGGACACGCACACCGAACCACCCGCCCCGTCGCGAGGACCGGACCGGGGATTGAATGGGCCGCATGGACGACCACGGCGCACCCCGCACCCCCCAGGAAGACTTCCGCGCCCTGCTGCGCGCCCAGCGCGTCTGGGACACGGACGGCGCCCCGCTGCCCGCCTTCGACCCGGCCACGGCGCCCGGCGACCCGCTGACGCTGTTCCACCGGTGGTTCGCGCAGGCGGTGGCCGCGCACCAGCCCGAGCCGCACACGATGACGCTCGCGACCACCGACGAGCGGGGCCGCCCCGACGTACGGACGCTGATGCTGCACGACGCGGACGACCAGGGCTGGCACTTCGCCTCGCACGCCACCAGCCGCAAGGGCCGCCACCTCGCGGCGCGCCCCGAGGCCGCCCTCAACTTCTACTGGCCCGCACAGGCCAGGGCCGTACGCCTGAGAGGACCGGTGCGCACCGCGTCCCCGGCGGACGCCGCCGCCGGTCTCCACGCCCGCTCGACGGGCGCCCTGGCCGCCGCCCTGGTGGGCCGGCAGAGCGAGGTGCTCGGCTCCCCCGACGAGCTGGCGGAGGCGAGCCGCACGGCCTGGGAGCGGGCCCGCCGCGACCCGGCGGCCGAGGCGCCCACCTGGACGGCGTACGTCCTCGTCCCCGACGAGGTGGAGTTCTTCCAGGGCGAGGAGCGGCGCCGCCACGTCCGGCTGCGCTACCGGCGGGAAGGTACCTGGGTACGGGAGCTGCTGTGGCCGTGAGCCGGCGCTCCCGCCGCCGACCGCCGCCGCGCCGGGCGTGACCGATTCGCAACCGGTTTCCTCCTTGACCGGACCCCAACAAGTGTCGGGGGCCTTACGCTCAGCTTTCATGTGTGCCGATTTCGACCTCACCGACGACCGTCCCGTGTATGTCATCGGAGGGGGCCCCGGCGGGCTCGCCGCCGCCGCCGCCCTGCGTCAACAGGGGGTACGGGCCGTCGTGCTGGAGAAGTCGGGCGCCGTCGGCGCGTCCTGGCGCGCCCACTACGAACGGCTGCGGCTGCACACCACCCGCGCCCGCTCCGGGCTGCCGGGGCTCAAGATGCCGCGTTCCTTCGGGCGTTGGCCGGCCCGCGCCGATGTGGTGCGCTACCTGGAGAAGTACGCCGCCCACCACGGCCTGGAGATCGTCACCGGTGTGGAGGTCACCCGCGTCGACCCCGCCCCCGACTCCAGCGGCTGGCTGCTGCGCGCCACGGGCGGCCGGGAGCTGACCGGACGCGCGGTCGTCGTGGCCACCGGCTTCAACCACACGCCCCGGCTGCCCTCCTGGCCGGGGCTGGCCGCGTACGAGGAGGCGGGCGGGACGGTGCTGCACGCCGCCGCGTACCGCGACCCCGCGCCGTACGCCGGGAAGGACGTCCTGGTCGTCGGCGTCGGCAACACGGGCGCGGAGATAGCCGTCGACCTCGCCGAGGGCGGCGCGGCGCGGGTGCGCCTCGCCATCAGGACCGTCCCGCACATCCTGCGCCGCTCCACGCTCGGCTGGCCCGCGCAGCAGACCGGGATCCTGGTCCGCAGGCTGCCGACCCGGCTGGTCGACGCGGGAGCCTCCCTCATGTGCCGGATCGCGGTCCCCGACCTGTCCGCGCAGGGGCTGCCGCGCCCGGACACGGGGCTCTACACACGGGCCCGTCAGGGCGCGATCCCGGTGCAGGACGTGGGGCTGATCAAGGCGGTACGGAGAGGGAGAGTCGAGCCGGTGGCGGCGGTCGACTCCTTCGAGGGGAACGAGGTCGTCCTGGCGGACGGCTCGCGCCTCGCCCCCGAGGCCGTCATCGCCGCCACCGGCTACCACCGCGCGCTGGAGGGGCTGGTGGGCCATCTGGGTGTCCTGGACGCCCGGGGGCGCCCCGTGACCCACGGCCGCAGGACCCCCGCGCAGGCGCCCGGCCTGTACTTCACCGGCTTCACCAACCCGATCAGCGGCAACTTCCGCGAGATGGCCCTCGACGCGCACCGTATCGGGAAGGCGGTCGCCCGCCGGACCCGCGGCGAGGCCCGCGCGGGCGGCTCCCGGGAGACGGCCGCTACGCCACCGCCGGCCGGCGTCTGATCACCAGCGCCATCAGCGCCGCCACCGCGCACAGGGCGCCCGAGGCGTACCAGATCACGTCGTACGAGCCGAAGACGTCCCGCGCCACACCGCCCACGAAGGCGACGGCCGCCGCCCCGACCTGGTGCGAGGCGAGGACCCAGCCGAAGACGATCGCACTGTCCTCGCCGTAGTGCTCACGGCACAGGGCGAGCGTCGGGGGGACCGTGGCGACCCAGTCCAGGCCGTAGAACACGATGAAGAACACCATCGGCGGGTGGACGGACGGCGCGAGCAGCATCGGCAGGAAGAGCAGCGAGATCCCGCGCAGCGCGTAGTAGACGGCGAGCAGCCGGCGCGCCTCGTAGCGGTCGGTGAACCAGCCGGAGGCGATGGTGCCGACGACGTCGAAGACACCGATCACCGCGAGCAGCGAGGCGGCGGCCGTGATGGGCATGCCGTGGTCGTGCGCCGCCGGTACGAAGTGGGTCTTGACCAGGCCGTTGGTCGAGGCGCCGCAGATCGCGAACGTACCGGCGAGCAGCCAGAACGGCCCGGTGCGCGCCGCCGACACGAGCACGGTCAGCGCCCGCCGGGCCGCGCCCCGTACGGGTGCGGGCTTCGGGGTGAACTCCGTGGCCCCGTAGGCGGGAAGGCCCACGTCGGCCGGGTGGTCGCGCAGCAGCAGCCAGACGAACGGGACGACCGCGAGGGCGGTCAGCGAGACCGTGACGGCGGCCGGGCGCCAGCCGTGGGACTCGACCAGCCAGGACAGCAGCGGCAGGAAGACCAACTGCCCGGAGGCGCCCGCGGCCGTCAGCACGCCGGTGACCAGACCGCGCCGGGCCACGAACCAGCGGTTGGTCACCGTGGCGGCGAAGGCCAGCGCCATCGAGCCGCTGCCCAGACCGACCAGAACGCCCCAGTACATCACCAGTTGCCAGGCTTCGGTCATCCGGACCGTGGCCACCGCGCCGACCGCGATCATGGTCAGCGCGACGGCGACGACCCGCCGGATCCCGAAGCGGTCCATGAGCGCGGCGGCGAACGGCGCGGTCAGCCCGTACAGCGCCAGATTGACGGAGACGGCGAAGCCGATCGTCCCGCGCGACCAGGCGAACTCCGTGTGCAGCGGCTCGATCAGCAGACCGGGGAGCGAGGCGAAGGCGGCGGCGCCGATGATCGTCACGAAGGTGACGGCGGCGACGAACCACGCCCGGTGGATCCGTCCGGGCGCGCGCGGGACGCCCTGCGGCGCGCGGTCCTGGGGGAGGACCTCCGGGGCGTTCTCCGGGGGGTCCTGCGGGCGGTCCTGCGGGGAGAGATCCGTTGGCTGGGTCACGTCAGCCAGCATCGGGCGCGGGCCCCGGCCGTACGAGTGGCCCGGCGGACACCCTTCGCTAGGATCGGGCCATGTCCCAGGGCCCGATCCGACCACCGCACCGCGCCGACCGGCCGCACCGGGTCGTCGTGCTCGCCCTCCCCGGGGTGATCCCCTTCGAGCTGGGCATCCCGCAGCGGATCTTCGGCCGTGCCCGCGGCGCGGCGAGGGAGCGGCTCTACACCGTGGTGACCTGTACGGCGGGGGCGCCGGGCCCGGTCCCCACCGACGCGGACTTCGCGATCCTGGTGGAGCACGGCGCCGAGGCGCTGGCCACCGCCGACACCGTCGTCGTTCCGGCGTCGTACGAACTGGGTCCCGTGTACGAGGAGGGCGTGCTCACCGAGGAGCTGGCCGCCGCCCTCGCCCGGGTCAGGACGGGCACCCGGATGGTCTCGATCTGCACGGGCGGCTTCGTCCTGGCCGCAGCCGGGCTCCTCGACGGGCGGCCCGCGACCACCCACTGGGCCTCCGCCGCCCGCTTCCAGCGGCTGTTTCCCCGGGTCGCGGTCGACCCGGACGTGCTCTTCATCGACGACGGCGATCTGCTCACCTCGGCCGGGGTGGCCGCCGGGATCGACCTCTGTCTGCACATCGTGCGCCGCGACCACGGCGCGGCGGTCGCCAACGAGGTCGCGCGGCGCACGGTCGTCCCGCCGCACCGGGACGGCGGCCAGGCGCAGTACATCCGGCGCCCCGTCCCCGAGCCGCGCGCGGCGACCACCACGGCGGCGCGCGCCTGGGCGCTCACGCGCCTCCACGAGCCCATCCGGCTACGGGACATGGCCGAGCGGGAGTCCATGTCCGTACGGACGTTCACCCGCCGGTTCCGCGAGGAGGCGGGGGTCAGCCCCGGGCAGTGGCTGCTGCGGCAGCGGATCGAACGGGCCCGTCAGTTGCTGGAGTCGACGGACCTGTCGGTCGACCAGGTGGCGCGGGACGCCGGGTTCGGTACGGCGCAGTCGATGCGGCAGCATCTCCAGGCGGCGCTGGGCGTCCCGCCGACGGTCTACCGCCGCACGTTCCGGGCGACCGCCTCCTGGGCTGCCCGGCTCGGGGCAACTTCCTAGGCGGGGCGCGGGATGCCGTAGGAGGGTTTGCAGGGGGCGGAGCCGTATCCGGTCGTCGTGCCGTAGCCACCGGAACCGTTCGCGGCGCCGGGGCCGGCGGTGGCCCCGGCGGCGGCACCGGCGGCGGCCCGGGAAGCGGGCTCGGGGGCGCTCACCGCGCCGCCCGCCGCGCCCGTCGTGCACACCGTCGCACCCGGGGGCTCGTCGGGGCCGTCCGCCGCGCACCCCGGCGCACCCCGGTCGACCTCGCACCAGATCCGCTTGCCCGCGCCCTCCGGCTGCCATCCCCAGCGGTCGGCGAGGCCGTCGACCAGTTCCAGACCGCGGCCGTTGGTGTCCTCGCCCGCCGCGTGGCGCGGGCGGGGCGGGCAGGCGCTGATGTCGGCGACCTCCACCCGTACGGTGCCCGCCTCCGCCGCTCCCGAGCCGAAGAGCATCCGCAGCACGGCCGGACAGCCGGTGTGCACCACGGCGTTCGTGACCAGCTCGGAGATGAGCAGGATCAGCGTCTCCGCGACCGGCTCGTCATCCCCCAAGCCCGAACCGACGAGCCTGGATCTGGCCCATCTGCGCGCCCGCCCCACCTCCGCGGGGTCGGGCCCGATCTCCAACTGCACCTGAAGCACCTGCACCGCTCACACCATCCGAACCGGCGGACACATCGCCTCGCGCCTCGACAGGGTCCTCGACGAGATCACCCAACGTGATTCCCTTACGGGACAGCATGGTTGACGTACAGTCACCGCAACAAGCGCTTCGGGCATATTCCAGCGCGAAGGAGTAGGCGTGGTGCATACTGTGCGACGCACGTTGCGGGGAGTCGAACACGGGCGCGTACGGCGCACACGCGGCGCCCGAGCGGCGCACACGCGCGATGCGGGAGCCGCCGTACCGGCGACACCGCGCCCTTCGCGCCCCACTGCCTCTCGCACCCAAGGGAGCGTACCGGAGCCCGGCGGTGACTCCGGCGTGTGACGGCGAACCGTAAGGACACAACCCGGTATCGACCGCGACGGTCGGCCCCTCACCACGCACGGTGACGCATCAGAGGGTTGAGGCCAAAGCTTTCCGTACGGCCGGAAGAGGACGCGGACCGGCCCAGGACCGGTCGGCTCCGGTCCTGGGCCGGTCAACTCCCCTGAGGTCCGGTCCGGTCAGGGCTCCGGCGTCACGTAGTACGCGGCGAAACCCTTCAGGATCTCCGTCTCGCCGATCCTGCCGTCGCCGTCCGCGTCGAGTTCACCGGCCACCCGCACCGCCACGTCCGGCTCGACCCCCAGTACCCGCAGCGCGCGTTCGGCCGCGGCCGGGGTCACCGTGCGGCCGGCGCCGGGCGCCGCGCCGTCGTCGCCCGCGACCGCGATCGCGGCGCTCAGGAACGGCCGGGCGATCTCCGCGAACCGCTCCGGGTTGTCGCGCAGCCGCTTCACCGCGCCCGTGACGAACTCCTGGCGGCTGACCCGCTGGTCGCCGTCCACGTCCGCGATCCCGGCCATCCCCTGCCAGAACGCCTCGGCCCCGCTGTAGAGCGCCTGACCTCTGTCGGAGCGGGCCGTCGTACCGAACTCGGCGAGCAGCGCCGCCGCCGCCCCGCTGAAGTCCTCCCGGTCGATGTAACCGCTGCCGTCCTGGTCGAATGCGGCGAACCTGGAGGCGATCTTGCCCTCGTATTCTGCGCTGTCCATGCCGGGAGCGTACGACGGCGGAGGGCCGCCGTGTGTCCGCTTGCCCGGAAGGCCCGCGGGGAAAGCGCAGATGAAGCGGGCGTGAAGCGGCGCGGGGGGGGGCGCTAGGGTCTTTCGTTTGGATCCGGCTGGGTCAGGGAGCGGGGTCCGGTGCCGTGGATCGCAAGGCGGAGGAGGGAGGCGACGCGGAGCGTCGTGGATCGACGACAACGCCGCGAGGCGCGGTGCCGGGGCACGCGAGCCCGGCAAGATCCAAACGAGAGGCCCTAGGCCGACAGCGGTTGCGCCTGGGTGTCGACGGCGCTGGGCACATCGGGGAAGACGTCGAAGAGCCGGCGTACGCCGAGCGCCGCGAGAACGCGGTTGACGTGCGAGCCCTCCTCCGAACCCCGTGCGGGCAGGATGAGACGGAGATTGCCGCGACAGGAGTGGAGCAGCCGGCGGGAGGCGATCAGGACGCCGACACCGCTGGAGTCGCAGAAGAAGACGTGCGAGAGATCGAGCACGAGTTCGTGCTGTCCCTCGGCCACCGCGTCATGGACCCGCTGGCGGACCTCCGGCGATGTCACGAGATCCAGCTCGCCGGTGATGTGCAGGACGGTCCACGCGCCCTGCTCCGACTCGTTCACCTTGAGCGTCACGCGTCTGATGCCCTTCTCCTCGACGGATGGGACGATCCGGAAGTATTGCTTCCTGGTCGCCCCTGCCCCTTTCCCCGGGGGCGAAACGTCGCGGGCCGGCGTACGGGGACGCGCCGGTCGTCGTACCGGGCGCACTTACCGCAAAGGGGCGTGCGCTGTCGGCGGTGCCCACTACATTCGACGAGACGCCGGGGCGGCGACTTCGGCATCATGAGGGAACCGAAGAGGGCCAGAGGAACAGGGCTGGGGGTCGGATGGCGAAGAACACACCGCCCCGCTGGGACCGCAGGATGCAACAGCGGCTCGCGCGGGGCGAGGCGGCCGCGCTCGGTGAGCTGTACGACCGGTACGCGTCCCTGGTGCACGGCCTCGCCCACCGCGTACTGGACGACGACGAGGCGGCGGACCGCGTCACCCGCGACGTCTTCGGTCACCTCTGGGAGAACCCGGACACCTACGACCCCCGGCAGGGCTCCCTGCGCTCCTGGGTGGCGAATGTCACACAGGAGCTCGCCGTGCGGCGGCTCCGCGAGACGGAGCGCCGGGCTTTCGAGGCGAGCGGCGAGGGCACCACGGAGGAGATCGAGCAGAAGATACGCCGGGCCTCGGCGGCGGCCCGCGCGGACTACATCGTCAGGTCGATGCCGAAGCCCCTGCTCAGCGCGTTGGAACTGGCGTACTTCCAGCGCCGGGACTGCCGTCAGACGGCGGAGGACCTGGGGGTCACGGAGGACGAGGCGCGGCGCCGGCTGCGGCTGGGCCTGCAACTGCTCTCGACGGCCAACAGCCGGTCCGGGGACGGCCTCCCGCCACCGGACCACGGGCGCTCCCGGTGACCGGCCCGCTGGACGGCGGCTCCCGCGGCGACCGCGACCCGGGCGAACCGACGCCCTCCCTCCGGATACCCGGCCCGAGGCCGGCGGGCGACGACCTGGACCCGCCGGAAGCGGATACGGGGCCGGACCGGGCGCCGGAAGCGGAAGGAGTACGGGGGTCCGGGCCGGCGCCCGGGCCCGGCATACCCCGGCTCACCCACAAGGTCCTGAAATCGCTCCTCGGCGCCTGGGCGCTCTCCGCCTGCTCGGCCGCCGAGACCGGACTCGTCGAGGACCACCTCACCGAGTGCGCGCCCTGCGCGGAGGAGGCGCTGCGGCTGCGCGACGCCGTCGGACTGCTGCACGCCGAGGGGAATCTGGACCTCGACCCGCTGCTGCGCTCCCGGGTGCTGGAGGACTGTCTCGGCCGTCGCCCCGCCCGCGTGCCGGTGCCCGGCTGGGCCGCCCCGTACGACGCGGAGACCGCCCGGCTCGACGCGCTGCTGCGCGACATCGGCCCCCAGGACTGGCACGCGCCCGTACGGCTCCAGTGGTTCCAGCACGAGCGGGCGGCCTTCCGCAGGACGACGGTCGCCGGGGTCATGGGCCATCTCATGACCGTGGACGGCGTGGTCGCGGCGGCCCTCGGGCTCGACGACCCGCTGGGCCACGGCGCTCCGGCCGACCCCACCGACCGTACGGAGAACTTCTGGCGCGCGGCGACACCGCCGCCCACCCGGGCGCTCCACGAACCCTGGCGGGAGCTGAACCACACGCTGATCCGTACGGTCTCCTTCGCCGGCCGGGGCGTGGCCGAACTCTCCGTCACCTACGGGGAATTCGCCCTTCCGCTGCGCGACGCCCTGCTGGAGCGGGCCTTCGAGTGCTGGATCCACGGCACGGACATCGCGGAGGCGGTGGCCTACCCGTACAAGCCGCCGAGCGGGCCCCATCTCCACGCGATGATCGACCTCGGCGCGCGGCTGCTGCCCGGGGCCCTCGCGCTGCGCCGCCGGGCGGGGCTGGCGGGCCCGGCGCGGCACCTCGTGACGGCGGGTTCGCCCGGCCGGTCGCTGCATCTGCTGGTGGAGGGCTTGGGCGGCGGCGACTGGTACATCCCGCTGGACTCCCCGGCGGCGCTCGGCTGCCCGGAGCTGTCGGTGGGCGAGGTCGCGCTGGACGCCGTCGAGTTCTGCCAGGTGGTGGCCGGGCGGGTGTCGCCGGAGGACGCGGCGGCGGGTCAGGACGGCGACCGCGAGGCGATCAGGGACGTGCTGTTCGCGGCGGCGGCGATGAGCAGGCTCTGAGCCGCCGCCGGCCCGCCCCGTCGGTCCTTTCCGCTCGGGCGGGACGGACGGGACGCCTCAGGCGAAGACGACCGTACGGTGGCCGTTGAGCAGGATCCGGTGCTCCGCGTGCCACTTCACCGCGCGCGCCAGCGCCTGGCACTCCACGTCCCGGCCGATCGCCACGAGCTGTTCCGGCGTGACCTGATGGCCGACGCGCTCGACCTCCTGCTCGATGATCGGGCCCTCGTCGAGGTCGGCCGTCACATAGTGCGCGGTCGCGCCGATCAGCTTCACGCCCCGCGCGTGCGCCTGGTGGTACGGCTTGGCGCCCTTGAAGCTCGGCAGGAAGGAGTGGTGGATGTTGATGATCCGGCCGTTGAGCTGCTTGCACAGGTCGTCGGAGATGACCTGCATGTACCGGGCGAGGACGACCAGCTCGACCCGCTCGGCGCGGACCAGCTCCAGCAGCTCCGCCTCCGCCGCCGCCTTCGTGTCCCTCGTCACCGGGATGTGGTGGAAGGGGATGTCGTACGAGGCGGCCAGCTCGGCGAAGTCCGTGTGGTTCGAGACGACGGCCACGATCTCCACGGGCAGCGCGCCGATGCCCGCCCGGAAGAGGAGGTCGTTCAGGCAGTGGCCGAACTTGCTGACCATGAGGACGATCCGCATCCGCTCCTCGGGACGGTGGATCGCCCAGTCCATCCGGAAGGAGTCCCCGATGGCGGCGAAGCTCGCCCGCAGCTTCTCCACGGTGACCGGCTCCTCCGCCGAGAAGTGCACCCGCATGAAGAAGAGCCCGGTGTCGTGGTCCCCGAACTGCTGGCTGTCCTCGATGTTGCAGCCGGTCATGAAGAGATAGCTCGACACGGCGTGCACGATGCCCTGTTTGTCCGGGCAGGACAGCGTCAGCACGTACTGATCGGCGCCGTCCCGGCGGTCGGTGCGGCCGGACGGGGCAGACGGGGCGGGTGGCTGCGCGGCGGTGCTCATGACCACAAAGGATCCCACATCGCCGTACCGGCCCCGCGGGCTCTCAGCCGGAGCGCGTCATGATGCGCAGCACGTCCAGGGTCCGCGGCGGCGCGTCCGGGTCGTCCCCGTCGCCCGCCGCCAGCCGTACGTGCGCCTCGCGGGCCGCGCGGACCGCCTCCGGCCAGCCGTGGTGCTCCAGATAGGCGGAGACGGGCGCGTCCGCGCCGACCTGGTGCATGATGCGCAGCACCCGGAGCACGGCGAGATCGACGAGGGCGGCCTCGCCGGAGTCGCGGAAGATCGTGCCGACGTACTTCTCGGCCGACCAGTTGTCGAGCCAGGTGTCCTCGACCAGCCGGTACACGGCGTCGGTGACGTCGCCGTACCCCTCGCGGCCGGCCAGCCAGCACTCCTGGTGGAAGACGGGATCGGAAAGCATGTGCAGCGCCGAGCGCACATTGCTGCGCCAGCGCCACCACGGCATGTCGTTGAGCGGCATGCCGCCCATGGTGGGGGAGCGACGGCCGCGACGGGAAGAGTTCTCGGAAGCTGGCTGCACAGCCCCGACTTTACGGTCCGCCGGGCGATGTCACCCAGGGCCCCCGTTGTTCACCTCCACGTCACTCACCGTTGAACCGTGCTCACTCCGCAGTTCCGCGCGGGACGGGAGCGTGGGGGACTATGACCGGTCGGCGACGTTTCTCCTCCCTCCGCCCGCTCCGGAGCGGCGCGCTGCTCGCCCTCGGCGCCCTGCTGTCCGGCTGCGGACTCCTGCCCGGCGACGCCGGCGGCTCCCGGACCCCGGTCACGGTGATGACCTGGGCGCCGATCGGCACCAACGCCACCAATCTGCCCGGGATGCCGGCCATGGCGCAGGCGTACGCCCGCTGGGTCAACGCCGCCGGCGGCCTCGACGGCCATGAGCTGCGCGTCCTGACCTGCAACGAGCGCAACGACTCGGCGGGGGCCGCCGAGTGCGCCCGGCGGGCGGTGAAGGAGAAGGCCGTCGCCGTCGTCGGCTCGTACAGCCAGTTCGGACGTCAGTTCATGGCGCCGCTGGAGGCCGCGGGCATCCCGTACATCGGCGGGTACGGCATCAGCGAGGAGGAGTTCACGAGCTTCCTCTCCTACCCGGTCAACGGCGGGCAGGCCACGCTCCTCGCGGGCAGCGGCCGTCAGGTCGCGCGCAACTGCGCCCGTACGGCGCTGGTACGGCCCGACACGATCGGCGGCGACAACCTGCCCGACCTGATCGACGCCGGGCTCTCGCAGGGCGGTCGCGGTCCGGCCGCCGACATCCGCGCGGCGGAGGACGCCACCGACTACACGCGGCAGGCGAGGACGGCGCGGGAGCGGGCCCGGGACGGCGGCTGTGTGACGGCGGTGCTCGGGGACCGCACCGAGACCTTCCTCGACTCCTACCGCAGGCTCCCCGAGGACGGCCGGTCCATCCGGATCTCCTCCGTGCTGGGCAGCGCCGACCAGTCGCTCGTCGACCGTACGGGCGGCAAGGACGGGATCTTCGAGAACGCGTATCTCACCGGCTGGTACCCGGTGGCCGGCGACCGGGCGTGGGGGCCGATGCGCGGCGTGATCGACAAGTACGCCTTCGGGAACAACGACATCGACCCGGCCGACCCGGGCCCGCAGACCACATGGATCGCGTACACGGTGCTGAAGAAGGTCGTCGAGTCGATCGGCACGGGCGGGATCACCCCCGAGAGGATCACGGACACCCTGGACCGGGGGCTGGAGGTGGACACCGGCGGTCTCACGCCCACGCTGCGCTGGCGGTACGAGGACATGCTCGGGACGCCGAACTTCCCGCGGATCGTCAACGGGAACGTGACGTTCCAAGTGGTCAAGCAGGGGCGGCTGGTGAGCCAGCGCGAGGGGTTCGTGGACGTGGGCGCGACGCTGCTGGAGGGGCCCGCGCGGTAGCCGCGCTCCCCCCGCGCGCCGGGCGGGGCCGCGGGCCGGACGGCGCGTGCCGGGCCGGACGGCGCGTGCCGGGCCGGACGGGGGTGTCCTCCCCGCCCGGCCCGGGGCCTCAGAGCTGGGTCGGGGCCCGCTCGGTGAGGCCGTACTTCGTCGCGATGCCGTTCCACAGGCCGGACGCCTTCTTCTTCGCGGCCGTCGCCTCGCCGCTCGCCCGGTCGCCCTTGGAGCGCTCCGAGGTCACCCGCGCCTGGCCGTCCTTGCACCCCTTCTTCTTCCCGACCTGCTTGGCCCACGCCGCGTAGTGGTCGTCGGCGGAGGCGGACGCCTCCCACGCGTCGGTGAGGGAGGACGTCAGCTCGGTGTGCTGGGGCAGCTTGTCCACCGTCAACGCGTCCAGCCGGGTCACCAGACCGCGGCGCTGCTCGGCGGCGGCGTGCAGATCGGTGGCCGCCTGCCCGAGGTTGTCGCAGGTCCTGATGGAGTTGACGGCGTTGATCACCGATTCTCGGCTGCTGCTGCTGTCGGCGAGGAGCTTGTCGAGCTCCGTCGCCTGGGTCTTCACCGGGTCCGGCGCGGCCTGGGCGGCCGACTCGGTGGCCGAGGGCGAACTGGCCGCCGCCACCGTCTTGCTGTCGTCCTTGGGCGCGTCGTCACCGCCGCCGCTCATCAGCGCGCCCGCGCCGAGGCCGAGGACGACGATGCCGGCCGTGACGGTGGCGATCAGCGGGACCCGTGAGGACGTACGGCGCCCGGCGGAGCGTCCGCGCGGCTCGTGCGGCGCGTGACCGCCCGGCGCGGCCTGGTCCCCGTAGGACGGGGAGTTCCCGTACGAGGGGGCCGGGGGCTGCTGCCGCGGCTGCTGTCCGGCGCCGCCGCCCCGGGACCGCCGGCTGCCGACGGGCGGCGCCGGGGTCTCGATCCGGGGCATCTTCTGGGTGGAGCCCGAGGACGGGCCGTCCGTGCGGAAGAGGTTGTCGAACTCGGCGGGCGGCGGGCGGTCGCCCGGCGCGCCGGGCCGTACGCCGTACGGAGCCGGGCCCGCGGCGGCGGGCGGGGGCCCGGCCGGGACGGGCGCGATGAACTGCGTGGCCTCCGCGTCGGAGCCCTGCGCCGCGACGGGCGGCAGGAACTGGGTCGCGTCGGAGCCGTTGTCCCGGCTCTCCGGCGGCAGGACGCCCGGCCCCCGCGAGCCCGGCGAGGCGGGCGGAACGGGCGGTATGAACTGGGTGGCGTCCGAGTCGCCCGCGCCGGGGGGCGCGGCGGGAATCGGCGGCAGGTACTGCGTGGCGTCCGCGCTGCCGGGCGGGGGCGCCTCGGCGGGCAGCGGCATCGGCTGCCCGTAGCCGCCCTGCTGCGGGGGCTGCGCCTGGCCGGCGGGGTCCCCGTACCCCTGCGACTGCGGGGAACCGGGGTACGGCTGGGGCTCGGAGTACTGAGGGGACTCCCCGTACGGCTGGGGCAGCGGCTGCGCCTGGGGCTGCGGCGCGGGCTGTCCGTACGGCTGCTGCTGCGGCGGGGTCGCGTCGTACGGAGCGCCCCCCGGTCTCCCGTACGACGGCGTGGGCTCCGGCGCGCCGTACGCCCCGTACGGTTCCTGGCCGCCCTGCGGGTAGGGCTGCTGGTAGGGCTGGTCGTACGACGGTGATCCCCCGGGCGCCCCGTACCCCTGCGCCGGGTCCTGCGGGGTGCCCTGGGCTCCGTAAGGCGCATGCGGGGCGTGCGGATCCTGCCCGTACGCCTGGTGCGGCTGCTGCGGCTGTCCCCACGGCTGGGCGTCCTGCCGGCCACCCGTCGGCGGCAGCGCGGCCGGGACCGGCGTCGGCGGGTTCTGGTCCGCGGCCGAGCCGGGGATCCAGGGCCCGCTGCCGTCGCTGGGCAGCACGACGCCTTCGTGCGCGGGCCGAGCGGCGGGATACTGCGGCTCATCCCCTTGTCCGCTGTGCGTCACCGGGACTCCTACGTGTGGAACGGCTGGACCTACCGAATCGTCGGTTCACGCTACCGGGTGAATCCCGCCTTCGAACACACGCATGGGAAGGGTGTCGGACCGGTAACGCCCCGGCCTGCGAAGACGCAGGTGGCAGGTGTGAAGTCACACGTTTCTCACCGGATTTGACCGAGGGCACGGTGTCCACACCGCGCCCTCACGACGCCCCCACGAAAACCCCGCGCCCGGCCCCGCCGGGGCGCGGGGGAACCGGGCCACCGCCCGGGGACCCCGGTCCGCCCGGCCGCTCGCGTGACCGGCCGGCCGTCGCTCCGGCCCCGGGACGGCCCTCGGACCGCCCCTCAGACGGCGCTCACGCGGCCTGGATCTCCAGCCGCGCCCCGAACTCCCGCACCGCGGGCTCGTCCCCGTACGGCTCCAGCCGCTGCTGAAGGTCCTCCAGATACTCCGCCCCCCGGCTGGAGCGCAGCGTCCCCAGCAACTCGACGGCGCGCGTGCCGGTCTGGCACGCCTGCTCCACCTCGCGCTGCTGGACCTGCGCCGTCGCCAGCAGGACGAGACCGATCGCCCGGCGCCGCGCCCGGGACTCCGGGTGGCCCTCCAGCGCCGCCGAGGCGTGGCGCGCGGCGGCCTCGGGACGGCCCAGATCCCGGTAGCAGTGCGCCAGTTCGTCGGAGAGATAGGCGTGGTCGAAGTGCTCGATCCAGTCCGGGTCCGCCCCCGCGCCGTCGTCCACGTGCTCCAGCGCCGTGACGGCCCGGCCCGCCGCCGCCTCGCAGGTACGGGTGTCACCCATCAGCGCGTGGCCGCGCGCCTCCGCCGCGTGGAACATGGCCTGGGCGCGCGGCGGCACCTGACCGCGTGTCCCCTCCTGCGCCGCGCGCGCCAACTGGGCGATCTCGCGCGGGTTTCCGAGCTGGGCGGCGAGATGGCTCATGGACGCGGCCAGGACGTACCCGCCGTACCCCCGGTCCCCCGCCGCCTGCGCGAGGCGCAGCGCCTGGATGTAGTAGCGCTGGGCGAGCCCCGGCTGCCCGGTGTCGACCGCCATGTACCCGGCCAGTTCGGTCAGCCGGGACACCGCGGAGAAGAGCCGGCGGCCGACCGCCTCCCGGTACGAACCGGCCAGCAGCCCCGCCACCACGCTGTTCAGGTAGTGCACGACGACCGGCCTGACATGGCCGCTGCCGAAGCGGTGGTCCAGCGCGATCAGGGCGCGGGTCATCGCCCGTACCGCCTCGACGTCCGAATCGCCCACCCGGGCACCGGTGTTGCGCGCGACGGCGGAGTCCGCGCCCGTGATCAGCCAGTCCCGGCTGGGCTCGACGAGCGCCGAGGAGGCCACGGCCGAACCGGAGAGGAAGTCACGGCGACCGACGTCGCTGCGCCACAACTCGCAGACCTGCTCGATCGCCCCCATGACGGTCGGCGAGAACTGGAGGCCGACCCCCGAGGCGAGGTTCTTCCCGTTGGCCATACCGATCTCGTCGATCGTGACCGAACGGCCCAGCTTGCGGCCGAGTGCCTCGGCGATGATGCCCGGGGCCCGGCCGCGCGGCTGCTGGCCGCGTAACCAGCGGGCCACCGATGTCTTGTCGTAGCGCAGGTCGAGACCGCGCTCCGCTCCCACCATGTTGACGCGCCGCGCGAGCCCGGCGTTGGAGCACCCGGCTTCCTGGATGAGCGCCTGGAGCCGTTCGTTCGGCTGGCGCGCGACGAGTGGCCTGGCTGCCAATGGATACCCCCTGTGGCCGCAGTGATCAACTCTGTGAACACTGCCCGGCAAATGTGCGGAGAATGCGCATGTTCGGCAATAACGCAAATAATCTAGGTCTTTCCGGAAACTTCCACGACCACGACCGGGCCACCGCCGACCATCGGTCGTGCGCGGCCCCGCGCTGCCCATATGGTGTCCGACCCCCGGGGGTGGTTACCCGCGTACCGCTCCACCCCTTCCCGCGCGCCCCCATACATGCATCGATGCGCCCCATTTGCGTGATCAAGGGGTGCGGCGCGCCGTCCCGCGCCCGTAACCCGTGCGGGTGGCGGGAGTTGTGTTCTGCGTGGAAGAGACCATCGGCGTCACGGACGCCGCCCGGATCCCCGGACAGCGGGGCGACCTGCTGCTCGACAGCGCGGTGCGGTACGCGGAGGAGCGGCACTGGGAGGTGTTCCCCGGCACCCGGCTGGTGCCGGTGCCCGGCGGGGAGCGGTGCTCCTGCGAGCGGACGGAGTGCGCCTCACCGGGGGCGCACGCCACGGGCCCCGACTGGGCGGCCCTGGCGACGGGCAGCCCGGCCGCGGTGCGCCGGCTGTGGTCGAAGCAGCCGGGCGCGTCGGTGCTGCTGCCGACGGGGCGCGCCTTCGACGCGCTGGACGTACCGGAGTCGGCGGGCTTCCTCGCGCTGGCCAGAATGGAGCGGATGTCGCTGACGCTGGGCCCGGTGACCTGCACCCCGGACCGGCGGATGGTCTTCTTCGTGCTGACGGGCGGGGCGGCGAAGGCGGACGCCCTGGTACGGAAGCTGGGGTGGACCCCGGAGGCGGTCGACCTGGTCGCGCGCGGCGAGGGGCACTACGTGGCGGCGCCGCCGACCCGGGTGGGCGGCCGGGGCGCGGTGCAGTGGGCGTGCGGGCCGACCCCGGCCAACCGCTGGCTGCCGGACGTGGCGGAGCTGATCAGTCCGCTCGCGTACGCGTGCGGACAGGAGGCGGCGGCCGTACGGGCGCGGGACGGGCGGGCCGGGCACGGGTAGTCCGCGCACGGCGGGGCAGGCGCGCACCCGTACGTAGGGTGGTTCCCGTACTCCCGGAAAGGGATGTAGGGGAACCAACAGGACACGGGGAGGTCGTGCGTCATGCCGGACCGGACAACACGAGAGGCGGGGGCGGTCACGGGGGCCGCCGTGCGGGTCGAAGGGCTCTGGAAGCGCTTCGGCGAGCAGATCGCGGTCGCCGGGGTCGATCTGGAGCTGCCCGCGGGCCAGTTCATCGGGCTGGTCGGACCGAACGGAGCGGGCAAGACCACCACCCTCTCCATGATCACCGGCCTGCTCCGTCCCGACCAGGGCCGGGTCGTGGTCGCCGGGCACGACGTCTGGCGGGACCCGGCGGAGGTCAAGGCGCGGATCGGCGTCCTGCCGGAGGGGCTGCGGCTCTTCGAACGGCTCTCGGGACGCGAACTCCTCGGCTACACCGGGAGGTTGCGCGGACTGCCGGGACCCGAGGTGGACAAGCGGGCGACGCAGCTCCTCGACGTGCTGGACCTGGCGGGCGCGCAGCACAAGCTCGTCGTCGACTACTCGACCGGGATGCGGAAGAAGATCGGGCTGGCGGCGGCGCTGCTGCACAACCCCGAGGTGCTCTTCCTGGACGAGCCGTTCGAGGGCGTCGACCCGGTCTCCGCGCAGACGATCCGGGGCGTGCTGGAGCGCTACACCGCCTCGGGCGCCACCGTCGTCTTCTCCAGCCATGTCATGGAGCTGGTCGAGTCGCTGTGCGACTGGGTCGCGGTGATGGCGGCGGGCCGGATCCGCGCACAGGGCACGCTCGCGGAGGTACGGGGCGACGCGACGTCGCTCCAGAACGCCTTCCTCGGACTGGTCGGCGCGCAGCCGCAGGGCGGCGGCGGGGACCATCTCGACTGGCTGGGCGGTGCGCGATGAGCGCCGTACCCACGGAGCCGGGGACCACGGGTGCCGCAGGGGCCTCAGGGGCCTCCGGGGCCTTCGGAAACGCGGCGTCCGCCGGGTCCGCCGGAGGCACGGCGCCCGCCGTGCCGTCCGGTCCCGCCGCGCCCTCGCTCACCCCCGTCTTCGTCCGGCTCAAGCTGTCCCTGCTGCGCAACGGGCTGCGCCAGTCGTCGGGCCGGACCGCCGCGTACGTCGCGACCGTGGTCCTCGTGCTGCTGTTCACGGCGGCGCAGGTCCTCGGTCTGGTGCTGCTGCGCTCCACCGCCCATGTGGGCACGGTGGTGGTGCTGCTGACCGCCGTACTGGCGCTGGGCTGGGCGGTGATGCCGCTGTTCTTCCCGAGCGGTGACGAGACGCTCGACCCGACGCGGCTGGTGATGCTGCCGTTGCGGCCCCGTCCGCTGGTGCGGGCGCTGCTGGTGACGTCGCTGGTGGGGCTCGGGCCGCTGTTCACGCTCTGTCTGCTGGCCGGTTCGGCGGTCGCGACGGCGCACGGCGCGGGCGCGGTGGCCGTCGCGGTCCTCGCCGTGCCGCTGGCGCTGCTGGTCTGCGTGGCGCTGGCGCGGGCGGTCGCGGCGGCCAACATCCGGCTGCTGACCTCGCGCAAGGGCCGCGATCTGGCGGTGCTGAGCGGGCTGGTGATCGCCGTCGGCGTCCAGTTCGTCAACTTCGCCGCGCAGCGGCTGGGCGACGCGGGCGGCCTCGGGGCGCTCGACCCGGTGACGGGGGTCGTACGGTGGCTGCCGCCCGCCGCGGCGCTCGGCGCGGTCGGCTCGGTGAGCGAGGGCGCGTACGGACGCGCCGCGGCGCAACTGCTGCTGACGGCGGGCGCGCTGGCGGCGCTGCTGTACGCGTGGCAGCGCTCGCTGGTGAAGCTGATGACGGCGCCGGACGGTTCGACGCTGGACGCCGGGCAGCCGGACCGGGCGCGCACCGGCGCGGCGGCCGGCCGGGGCCCTGGCCGACTGCTGGCCTCGGTGTTCCCCGAGGGGCGTACGGCGCCGGTGATGAAGCGCAGTCTGCGCTACGTGTGGCGGGACCCGAAAACGAAGGCGGCGTGGGCGACCTCGCTGGCGATCGGGCTGATCGTGCCGCTGTTCAACGCGGTCCAGGGCACGGGCACGATCTACTTCGCGTGCTTCGCGGCCGGCATGCTCGGCATCCAGATGTACAACCAGTTCGGCCAGGACACCTCGGCGTTCTGGATGGTCGCGCTGACGATCTCCTCGACGCGGGACGCCTATCTGGAGCTGCGGGCGCGGGCGCTGGCCCTGCTGGTGGTCACGCTGCCGTACGCGGCGCTGGTCACCGTCGCCACGGCGGCCGTACTGGGCGACTGGGACGCCCTGCCGGAGGCGCTCGGGCTCTCCTTCGCGCTGCTGGGCGCGATGCTGGCGACGGGCGCCGTGGCCTCGGCGCGCTTCCCGTACTCCATCCCCCAGGACAGCGGCTACAAGAACGTCGCCCCCGGCCAGGCGGGGCTCGCCTGGATCTCCATCTTCGGCGGCATGCTCGGCGCGGCCCTGCTCTGCGCACCGGTGCTCGCCCTGACGGTCTGGCTGCACATCACGGACCTCGGCGACCGCACCTGGCTCCTGCTCCCGGTGGGCGCGGTCTACGGCGCGCTGATCGCCCTCGGCGGCCTGCGTCTGGCGGCCCCCCGGACGGCGAGGCGCCTCCCGGAGATCCTGGCGGCGGTCAGCAAGGGCTGAGGGAGGCGTCCCGGCGGGGCGGTACGGGCCCGCCGGCCGGGAAGCCCCGGGGGCAACCGCCGGGAGCCGCCCCTCACCCCGTCAGAACGCCCTCCAGGAACGGTTCGATCGCCGCCCGCCAGGCCTCCGGGCGGTCGTAGTGGACGAGATGGCCCGCGTCCAGGACCTCCGCGTACCGGCCCCGGGGCAGTACGCGGACCATTTCCTGGGCCTCGGCCCTGCCCAGTTCGCCGTCGAGCCCTCTGACCACCAGCGTGGGGCACTGGACCTGGGCCAGTTCGTCCCAGTGCGCGTCGTGGACCCAGGTGTCGCGGGCCGTCATCATCTGGCGGCGGGAGAAGACGGGGCGCCAGCCGTCCGGGCGCTCGGTCATGACCTCCGCGAAGAACTCGCCGCGGGCCGGGGTGGGGCGCTCCAGCCAGGGGTCCTCCTCGCCGAACCACTTCCGTACGTCCGCGAGGGACGCGAACGGCACCGGCCAGGACCGGAACCAGTCGCCCCACTCCCGCTGCGAGGCCGCGCCCAGGGCCGCGGCGCGCATGTCGCATATGACCAGGGCCCGGACGAGATCGGGGCGCCGGGCGGCCAGTTGCCAGGCCGTGAGCGCGCCCATCGAGTGGCCTATGAGCGTGACGGGCGCGAGGCCCAGCCGCTCGATCAGGGTCTCGGCGTCGCTCACGTACGCCTCACGGGTGAAGGGGCCCTCCGGCGGCTTCTCGCTGTGGCCGTGGCCCCGCTGGTCGAACGCGACGACCCGGTGCCGGGCCGCGAGCCAGCGCGCCGTGGCGTCCCAGTGCGAGGCGCGGCCCATCAGGCCGTGCAGCAGTAAGACCCCGGAGCCGTCCGCCGGGCCGGGTGCCCCCGCTCCGGGCGGATCGGCGAACTCCCAGGCAGCGAGACGTACGCCGTCCGCTCCGGTCACATCGATACGCCGCACCATGCGTCCCGGCACCCCCTTCGGTCCCACCGACTCGCTCACGAACACGGGGTTCGGATCCCGGACCGACCGGTCCCGGCCCTCACCCCGCCAGGCTATCGAACCTTTATTCGAACACGCGGTCCTGGTGTGCAACACCGCTCTTTCGAGTGACCACACACCAGGATTGCCGGACGACCCTCAGGGGAGATCTTCTCCGGGAGGCGGGCCGCTCGGGGATGAGGGCCCGCCGGGGACGACCCTGGGAGCTCGGGGCTCCGGGTCGGCGTGGGGGCGGCCGGGCTCCGGTGCCGTGAGGCGCCGGGGCCCGGTGGGCGCACTCCGGCCGCGAGCGCGCGCGGCCACCGGCCCACGCCGTCGTACGAGCAGATCACGCCACGCATCAGCCGCTCCCTCCCCCACCGCCGCGGACGTTCCCCCCGTCCGCCGGCGTCACACCCGGGCGCCCTGCGGCGCCCTCACCGGCCGTTCCCCGGTCCGCGCTCCACCCGCCGCGACCGGGTCCGCCGGTCTCAGCGCTTGGCGACGAAGACGTGCGACGCCACCTCGGACTCCAGCTCCGCCGCCTCGCCACTGCTCCCTACCAGTACCCCACCCGGCGACTCCGTCACACTCACCACAGAGCCGGGCTGCACGCCCGCGCGCCGCAGGGTGTACATGAGCTGGGCGTCCGTCTGGATCGGCTCGCCGATCCGGCGTACGACGACGGTCTTGCCCTCGGCGCCGGGATCCAGCTCCGCCAGGCTCACCATCCCCGCGTCGAGGAAGGGGTCGGCCTCGGCCTTCTCCCCCAGCTCCTCCAGCCCCGGGATCGGGTTCCCGTACGGCGACTCCGTCGGGTGGCGCAGCAGTTCGAGCACCCGGCGCTCCACCGCCTCGCTCATCACGTGCTCCCAGCGGCACGCCTCCGCGTGCACCTGCTCCCACTCCAGGCCGATCACATCGACCAGGAGGCATTCCGCGAGCCGGTGCTTGCGCATGACGCGCGTCGCCAGCCTGCGGCCCTCCTCCGTCAGCTCCAGATGCCGGTCGCCCGCGACCTGCACCAGACCGTCGCGCTCCATGCGCGCCACGGTCTGGCTGACCGTCGGGCCGCTCTGATCGAGCCGCTCCGCGATCCGGGCGCGCATCGGGACCACACCTTCCTCTTCCAGCTCAAGGATGGTGCGGAGATACATCTCCGTCGTGTCGATCAGTCCGGACATTCGTGCCCCTCGAATAAATCGTGCGCTGGCCCTGACTCAATTCTGACGCATGCCACCGACAAGCGTGCCTCGCAGGAGAGCACAGTCCTTGCGACAGTCGCTCGAAGGCCGCGCGTGGACCGCTCGGGCACCGGCCGGGGGGACCGGGCGGACCCGGGCCCCGCCCGGGCGGACAGCGGTGCGCACAGCGCTATTGACAGAGCAATGGTCCAGACCTCAACGTGATCCGCGGCACAGACATTCCCCCGGACATTCCCCTCCCGGGAACCCGCCCCGGACCCTCACTTCTGGAAGGGCCTCCTCGATGAGCGCGACGAGCGAGAGCAAGCCTGCCGATCAGTTCTTCGACGCGGCGATCGGACTGCTCCGGCGGGCGCGTGAGGAACAGGCGGGGCCGATCGCCGTCGCGGGCACCGCGGTGGCCGACACCGTCGCCGCCGGCGGCCGGCTCTTCGCCTTCGGCGCCGGGCACTCCTCGCTCGCCGCGCAGGACGTCGTCTACCGGGCCGGCGGCTTCGCCACCATGAACCTGCTCACCGTCCCCGGGGTCGTCGGCGTCGACGTCATGCCCGCCCCGCTGGGCTCCGCGCTGGAGCGGGTCGAGGGCCTGGCGGGCGCCGTGCTGGACTCCAGCCCGGCCGCCGCGGGGGATCTGCTGGTGATCGTCTCGCTCTCCGGGCGGAACGCGCTGCCCGTCGAGATGGCCATGAACGCGCGGGCCCTGGGGCTGACGGTGATCGGGGTGACCTCCGTGGCGTACGCGACGGAGACCCGCTCACGGCACCGTACGGGGACCTTCCTCAAGGACCACTGCGACATCGTCCTCGACAGCGGGATCGCGGTCGGCGACGCGGAGCTGTCGGCCCCCGGCGTCGAGGCGCCGTTCGCGCCCGCCTCCACGGTCGTCACCAGCGCCCTGATGCAGGCGATGATGGCCGCGGGCGCCGGGGAGCTGGCCGCGCGGGGCATCGAGCCGCCGCTGCTGCGGTCGGGCAACGTCGACGGCGGCACCGAGTGGAACGGCCGCGTGATGACCGAGAACCGGGACCGGATCTTCTACCGCCACTGACGCTCCGCCGACACCTGTTCGGCCCCCTCGGGACCGCCCACTCGGGACCACCCCCCTCGGCTCCCCCCTCGGCCCCACCCCCTCGGGACCGCCCCCTCGGCCCAAACTCCCACGACGCCGCCCGCGCGAGCTCCTCGCGCGGGCTTCGCGCGCCTCCGTACGGGTGCCGGGCCCGCCGGCCGCGGAAGCCGCCGCTCCGTGCCGTCCTCCGGCCATGACACGCCCCGGAAACAGTCTCCGGGGCGCGCCCCGGGGTCTCCGCGTCACCAATGCAACGCCCATTCGCGCGCCTGATCGGATACCCACGGGGCCCCGGACGAATACCGGGGTCTGCGGGAACCGTCCACATGAACTTCACTCGCACACACGATCCAGAACCGCCACTTTGCGTCACGAAAGGAACACTTGGCGGAATTTTGAGCTTTCATCTGGAGGTAATGTTCAGGCAAAGTAGGGGAGCCTGCGGTGCTGCATCATTGAGTTCGGCACCGGGCATCCGCGTATCCACGTATCCGTGTGAAGGAAAGGGCGAGAGTTGAGATTCCGACCGAGTCGCGCGCTCCCCCTCAGACGCGGGATCAACGCCGCCTGACCCGGTCGGCCCTTATCTCGCTCTTACTTAGTTTCACCCCCCACTGACCCGACCACACCGCGCCCCGGCAAGACCGGGGGTGCAGGAGGCAGGCCATCATGAAGTCACTCATCGACAACGCCCGCGCGTTCTCCGTCCATGTGGCGGAACGTCCCGAGGAGTTCCGAGAACTCGCCGCGGGACAGGCGCCACAGGCCCTCTTCATCACCTGCTCGGACTCCCGAGTCATTCCGTCCCTCATCACCGGCGCGCGCCCGGGTGAGCTGTTCGAACTGCGTACGGCGGGCAACATCGTCCCCTCGTACGACGAACAGCGGCCCGGCGGGGAAACCGCCACCATCGAGTACGCGCTGCGCGTGCTCAACGTCCGCGACATCGTCGTCTGCGGGCACTCGCACTGCGGCGCCGTGGGCGCCATGGTGCGCGGGGACGACCTGTCCGCCGTCCCCGCCGTGCGCTGCTGGCTGGACAGCTGCGCCACCGGGCAGCCCTCCGCCCGCGAGCTGGCCCACGCCGTGCAGCAGCACGCCGCGGCGCAGCTCGACACCCTGCGCGGCTACCCCGCCGTACGGGAACGGCTCGCCGACGGGCAGCTCTCGCTGCACGCCTGGTACTACGAGGTGGACACCGGTGCCGTGAGCAGCCACCGGCCCGAGCTGGACGGGGACTTCAGACCGCTGTGAGCACGGCCTCGGCCGCGACCTCAGCCACGGCAACCGGCCGTGGCTGGGGCCGTCGGCCATGGCCCACGCCGTGTCGTACGTCCCCGTCTCACAGCTAGGACACCCTCATGCTCACCCTCTTGAAGGACCGTGAGGTCCTCAGGCGCGACATCCTCGCGTCACTCGTCGTCTTCCTCGTCGCCCTGCCCCTCTGTGTGGGCGTCGCCGTCGCCTCCGGGGTGCCCGCCGAACTCGGTCTGGTCACCGGCATCGTCGGCGGCATCGTCGTGGGCCTCCTGCCCGGCAGCTCGCTCCAGGTGAGCGGCCCCGCCGCCGGACTCACCGTCCTCGTCTACCAGGCCGTCCAGGACTTCGGTCTGGGCGTGCTCGGCGCCATCGTCCTCGTCTCCGGGCTGCTCCAGCTCGCGCTCGGGGCGTTCGGCCTCGGCCGCTGGTTCCGGGCCATCTCCGTCGCCGTGGTGCAGGGCATGCTGGCCGGCATCGGCCTGGTGCTGGTCCTGGGCCAGGTGTACGCGATGGCCGACACCGCCCAGCCGTCCGGCGGCATCCCCAAGCTCACCGGCCTGCCCGGACTGGTCGGCGAGATCTTCACGAACGGTACGGCGCTCACCGCGTTCCTGGTCGGCGCCGGTACGGTCGCCGTCCTCGTCCTGTGGCCCAGGCTCCCCGCGAAGGTCCGCGTGGTGCCGGGACCGCTGGCCGCCGTGGCGCTCGCCACCGGCGCGACACTGCTGTTCGACCTGTCCATCGCCAAGGTCGAGGTGAAGGGCCTGCTGGAGTCCATCAGCCCGCCCGGCCTCGGTGACTTCAGCCAGCTCGGGGGCGTCGCCGTACTCGGCACCGTCCTCGCCTTCACCCTGATCGCCTCGGCGGAGAGCCTGTTCAGCGCCGCCGCGATCGACCGTATGCACGACGGACCGCGCACCGACTACAACAAGGAGCTGATGGCCCAGGGCGTCGGCAACACGATCTGCGGCGCGCTCGGCGCGCTGCCGATGACCGCGGTCATCGTGCGCAGCGCCGCCAATGTCCAGGCGGGGGCGCGCACCTCGCTCTCCCGGGTCCTGCACGGCGTGTGGCTGCTGCTCTTCGCGGCGCTGCTGCCCGCGGCGATCGGGGTGATCCCGCTGGCGGCGCTCGCGGGCGTCCTGGTCCACGCGGGATGCAAGCTCATGCCCGTGAAGGAGCTGGCCCCGCTGTGGCGGGAGCATCGCGGCGAGGCCGTGATCCTGGCCGTGACGGCGACCGCCGTGCTGGTCACCAACCTCTTCGAGGGGGTGCTGCTCGGTCTGCTGCTCGCGGTGGTCAAGACGGCCTGGGAGATCTCGCACCTCAACGTCGACGTACGGGAACTGACCGGCGGCCGGCTGGTGGTCTCCGTGACGGGGAACGCGACGTTCCTGCGGCTGCCCCGGATCATGGAGCAGCTCGAAGCCCTGCCGAAGGACCAGCCGATCGAGCTGGACCTGTCGGGTCTGCGCCATGTCGACCACGCGTGCCGTATCTCCCTGGAGAACTGGGCGCTGCGGCACAACGACGCGGAGACCGAGCCCGTCAGGATGCTGCCCCCGGTGGCGGCGGAGAACGGCGCGGGCACGTCCTGAGATACGGCGCCGGACGACTCACCCGGGTCCGGCGCCGTACCCGTCCCCCGGCCGGACATCCCTCCCGGCCGGAGCCGTACGTGTCCTTCAGCCGCCGTCCGCCTCCGTGCCCGTCAGGGCGGCGAGGTCCAGGCAGGTGGCTATCCGTACGGTCACGTCCTCCGCGTACACCGCGTCGGGCCGTTCGAACTCGGTGCGGCTCGCCCCCCTGAGGAAGGTCACCACGCCCAGCGACCTGCCGCGGCTGCGCAGCACCGTGCACAGGGCGTGGACGGAGTCCTCCGGCCACTGCCGGGACGCCGCCCACACGGGCGCGGGCACCGGCTTCGGGGCCGGGGAGCCCTTGGTGTCGCCGCCGCCTTTGGCGCCGTTCGCGCCGGTCGGCGCGCTCGCCCGCACCGAGCCCGTCCGGTCGATGGCCTGGAGCGCCGGGTGCCCGGCCGCGTACCGCACCGGTATGGACCCCGGCCCGGTCGGCGCGCTCGGCCCGGACGTGCCACCGCCCGGTGTCGCGACCGCACGGACCAGCCGTACGGGGCCGGCCGGTCCGGAGGTGAGGCCCGCCGGGCCCCGGCCCTCCGCGACCAGATCGATCAGGGCGTGGTCGGCGAAGCCCGCCAGCGCGAAGTCCAGATAGACCGTCGCCGCCTCCATCGGGTCCTCGCACTCGGCGGCCGCCCGGCCCGCGCGGTGGAGCTGGTTGCCCCGGAACCGCAGCCGGTCCGCCTCCTGCACCGCCAGTTTCTGGGCCGTCACGTCCTGGAACATCCAGCCCACACCCAGCGGGACCGGCTCCTCCGCCAGCGGCGACGCCAGCCGCAGGAAGCCGCACCGCCAGCACCGCCGCCGCTCGCCGTCCGGCGTGCGGACCGTCACCCACAGCTCGGTGACGGCGGACGGCGCGCCCTCCGACAGCACATGGTGGAGCGCGGACTCCAGCTCCTCGACACCCTGGGTGATCAGCTCGCCCAGCGGCCGTCCCAGCACGGAGGCGCGCCCGGAGCCGAGCAGCCGCGCGGCGTGGACGTTGACGACGGTGGGCCGCAGATCGACGTCGACGAGGACGACACCCCAGGACGCGTCCTCGAAGAGCGCCTCGCTGAGCGCGATGGACCGTTCGAGGTCGATCTGGTCGTGGACCTCGCTGAAAGCGCTGTACACCCCGGCGGGCTTGCCGTCCGCGCTCCGCATCCCGGACGACTGCGTACGGATGAGGACCCGGCCGCCGTCCTTGCGCAGCAGCGCGAACTCGTCGACCTGCCGGTCGGGGCCGTCCATCACGGCCATCAGCCGGTCCTGGACCTCGTCCGCGTCGGCGGTCCGTACGGCCCAGCCGGCGAAGCCGTGCCGGCCGACGGCCTCCGCCGCGGACCAGCCGAGTATCCGCTCCGCCTCGCGGTTCCAGTGCGTGATCACGCCGTCCGCGTCGAAGGCGCAGAGCGCCGCGTCCATCCCGTCGAGCAGCGCCGCGAGCAGATCGGACCCCGGCCCGTCCCGGCCGGGCGCGGCCCGGCCCGCGGCTCCGTGGCCGGTGTCCGACCCGGAATCCGACTCCGGCTCGTCCGGCCCGGGAGCACTGGTGGTCTCACTCCGAGAAGCACTCATGCTGGTACCCCCTGCGGGACGTCTCCGCCTGTGCTGCCGACTCTGCTGCCGCACCTACGATCATTCAACTCGATAGTGGCCCACCTCACACGTCGTTCCCCGAAATCATCCGCTCCGGCGGGCACGGAAACGGTCCGTTTAATTGGGTTGAGCGGTGGCGGTCCGCTTCCTAGAGTGTGGAGCACACCGAAAGGAGGTGATTCGGAAGTGATTTCTTTCCGGACTCGTGAGGTGGCTGCGGGCTGACAGCCCGACGTCGCACTCAGTGCGGAGCCGGTGAACCCGCCGGCCCAATCCACAGCAGTCACCGCCCCGCAGGCTCGCCGGTACGTCCGGCCGGCTCCTCCTCGGAGGAACCCGAGCCTGCGGGGTTCTGCTGTTGCGGAGCCTCCCGCCGCCCTCCCGCCGCCGCGGCCCCGCGGCGCTACGGCGCTACGGCGCTACGGCGCTACGGCGCTACGGCGCTACGGCGCTACGGGCAGAGTCGTTCCACCCGCCAGCCGGGCCGTCCGTCCGGGCCCTCGCCGCGGACGTAGCGCAGCCGGTCGTGGAGCCGGTTCTCGTGGCCCTGCCAGAACTCGACCGTCTCCGGAGTGACCCGGTAGCCGCCCCAGTGCGGCGGCACGGGGACCTGCTCGCCCTCCGGGTAGCGGTCGGCGAGGGCCTCGTACCGCTGGATCAGGTCCGCACGGGAGCCGATCGGGGTGGACTGGTCGCTCGCCCAGGCGCCGAGCTGGGAGCCGTGCGGGCGGGTGCGGAAGTACGCGGCCGTCTCGTCGCGGCCGGTGCGCGCCGCCGTGCCCGTGACGATGATCTGGCGGGCCAGCCCGTGCCAGGGGAAGAGCAGCGCGACCTGGCGGTTGGCGGCGATCTCCCGGCCCTTGCGCGAGGTGTAGTTGGTGAAGAAGACGAAGCCGCGGTCGTCGTACGCCTTCAGCAGCACCGTACGGGAGGACGGGCGGCCCTCGGGGGTCGCCGTGGAGACCACCATCGCGTTCGGCTCGGGGAAGCCGCAGGCCGCGGCCTCCTCGAACCAGTGGGCGAACTGGTCCATGGGCGTGGCGGCGAGGTCCTTGTCCCGCAGCGCGGTGGAGCGGTACTGCTCACGCATCGTGGCGGGGTCCGCGGAGGCGGCGGGATCTGCGGGAACGGCGGAAGCGGCGGAGGATTCCGGGGTCTCGTGAGGCACGGGATCATCCTGCCGCAGGGCCGAGTTTGCCCCGCGCGGAGGACCGCCAATCCTCGGGGGACAAAATCTGGCAGTGTGCCGGTTATCACGCGTCGCCGTGTCTTTCCGTACCGTCGAAACCCGCCAAAATCTGGGGTCAGGCCGCCCACACCCCTGTGGACCCGCCCCACCGCACCCGTCACGCCGCACACCACGCGAGGAGCCGCCCGATGCCCGACTTCGACACCTCCTTCGTCCCCGGTCTCGAAGGCGTCGTCGCGTTCGAGACGGAGATCGCCGAACCGGACAAGGAGGGCGGTGCCCTGCGCTACCGGGGCGTCGACATCGAGGACCTGGTCGGGCAGGTGTCCTTCGGCAACGTCTGGGGTCTGCTGGTCGACGGGGCGTTCGACCCCGGGCTGCCGCCCGCCGAGCCCTTCCCGATCCCCGTCCACTCGGGTGACATCCGTGTCGACGTCCAGTCCGCGCTGGCGATGCTCGCGCCCGTCTGGGGGCTGAAGCCGCTCCTCGACATCGACGAGCGCACGGCCCGGGACAACCTGGCGCGCGCCGCCGTGATGGCCCTCTCGTACGTCGCCCAGTCGGCGCGCGGCCAGGGGCGTCCGATGGTCCCGCAGCGCGAGATCGACAAGGCGCACTCGGTCGTGGAGCGCTTCATGATCCGTTGGCGCGGCGAGCCGGACCCCCGGCACGTCAAGGCCGTCGACGCCTACTGGACGTCCGCCGCCGAGCACGGCATGAACGCCTCCACCTTCACCGCCCGCGTCATCGCCTCCACCGGGGCGGATGTCGCCGCCGCGCTCTCCGGCGCCGTCGGCGCGATGTCCGGGCCGCTGCACGGGGGCGCGCCCTCGCGGGTCCTCGGCATGATCGAGGAGATCGAGCGCACCGGCGACGCGACGGCGTACGTCAAGCAGGCGCTCGACCGGGGCGAGCGGCTGATGGGTTTCGGCCACCGGGTGTACCGGGCCGAGGACCCGCGGGCGCGCGTGCTGCGGCGTACCGCGCGGGAGCTGGCGGCGCCGCGGTTCGAGGTCGCGGAGGCGCTGGAGAAGGCCGCGCTGGAGGAACTGCACGCGCGCAGGCCCGACCGGGTGCTGGCGACGAACGTGGAGTTCTGGGCGGCCATCGTGCTGGACTTCGCGGAGGTCCCCGCGCACATGTTCACGTCGATGTTCACCTGTGCCAGGACCGCCGGCTGGTCGGCGCACATCCTGGAGCAGAAGCGGACGGGGCGGCTGGTACGCCCTTCGGCGCGGTACGTGGGGCCGGGGCCGCGCAGCCCCCGGGCGATCGACGGGTTCGACGACATCCCCGGGATCGTCTGAGCACCCGGGCCGGTACGCGGGACCGTACGAGGGACCGTTTCCGGCCGGGAACGCCGGGCCGTTCAGCCCGGTGGGCCCGGCCGGTCCAGCGTCGTGTCCAGGATCCGCGCCCACTCGGCCACCACCCGCTCGCGGCGCCGCCGGTCGTCGGTCAGCAGCGTCGCGAGCCCCAGCCCGCGCGCCATGTCCAGCAGCCCCTGCACCGTCTCCCGTACCCCCGGCACGGACTCGTCCGCGCCCAGCAGCTCCACGGCGATCCGGTGCGTCTCCCGGCCGATCCTGGCCTCCAGCTCGGTGACCCGGGGCCGTAGCCGCTCCTCGTCCGAGGCCGCGACCCACAGGTGGAGCGCGGCCCGGAAGAGCGGCCCCGTGCAGAGGTCGACGATGCCCTCCACCGCCGCGCGCCGGTGTCCGGGGCCCGCCGGGACCAGGGCGCGCAGCGCGGCGGACCGTTCCTCCGCGACATGCTCCACGGCGGCCGTGAACAGGTCCTCCCGGGTCGGGAAGTGGTGCTGCGCCGCGCCGCGCGAGACGCCGGCCCGCTCGGCGACGACGGAGACCGTGGAGCCCGCCCAGCCGTACGCGGCGAGGCACTCCACGGCGGCCTCCAGCAGCCGCCGCCGGGTGGCGCGGCCCCGCTCCTGCTTCGGCCCGAGCGGCCCCGCGTCCGCCGGGTCCGGACGCTCCGGAGGCACAGAAGGCACAGAAGGCCCGGAGGGCCCGGAAGGTCCTAGAGCACCCATGCCGCGTCCCGCCGTTCGAGGAACGCCGCGATGCCCTCGCGGGCCTCCGCCGTCATGAAGAGGGTGGCGGAGCGCTGGACGAGGTCCTCCGCGTACCGGTCGAAGGCGTCCAGGACCTCGACCGTCAGCAGCCGCTTGGACTCCGCGAGCCCCTGCGGCGAGGCGGCGCGCAGCGCGTCCAGGACGGGGGCGAGCGCGGCGTCCACGTCGTCGGCCGCCTCCGTGATCAGCCCGGACTCGACCGCCCGCGCCGCGTCGAAGCGCTCCCCCGTGAGGACGTGGCGGGCGGCGGCGCGCGGCGCCATCCGGGGCAGCAGCGGCAGCGAGATCACCGCCGGGGCGACCCCGATCCGTACCTCCGTGAACGCGAAGTCGGACGTACGGCCCGCGAGCGCGAGGTCGCACGCGCCGAGCAGCCCGAGCCCGCCCGCCCGGACATGGCCGTCGACGCGCGCGACGACGGGCTTGGGCAGGGCGACGATCTGCCGCATCAGACCGACGAAGGTGTACGGGTTGGCCGGGGCCTTGAGGTCGGCACCCGAGCTGAAGGTCGTCCCGGTGTGCGTGAGCACCACCGCCCGTACGGCCGGGTCGGCGCCGCAGGCCGTGAGCGCGTCGGAGAGCTGCGCGACCAGGGGCGCGGACAGGGCGTTGCGGTTGGCGGGCGAGTCGAGGGCCAGCGTGGTGACGCCCCGGTCGTGGGCGGTCGTCACCAGCGTGCCCGGGGGCCGTGGGGCCTCCCCGGGGCGGGCGGACGGGATGTTCGGTGTCACGTGTTCTCCCTTTCGCGGTCGCGCACCGTACGTTCCCGCACTTCGCGCTCGCGCGCTTCCCGGTCCCGCAGTTCCCGTCGGAGGATCTTGCCGGACGCGGCGCGCGGCACGCCCCCGACGAACTCGACGTGACGGACCTTCTTGTACGGGGCGACCCGGTCGGCGACGAATCCCATGACGTCGGCCTCGGTCAGCTCCTCGGCGCCCGAGCGGCGTACGACGAAGGCTTTGGGCACTTCGTTGCCGTCGTCCTCGTACACCCCGATCACCGCGGCGTCCGCGATGGAGTCGTGGGTGAGCAGCAGCGCCTCCAGATCGGCGGGGGCGACCTGGAACCCCTTGTACTTGATGAGTTCCTTCACCCGGTCGACGACGAAGAGCCAGCCCCGTTCGTCGACGCGTCCGACGTCGCCGGTGTGCACCCAGCCCGCCGGGTCGATCATCGCGGCCGTCGCGTCGGGGCGGCCGAGGTAGCCCTTCATGACCTGCGGGCCGCGGAGCAGGATCTCGCCCTCGGCGCCCGGGGCGGCGTCGCGCTCCGTCCCCTCCTCGGCGGCCAGGTCGAGGAGGCGCATCTCCGTGCCGGGCAGCAGGGTGCCGACGGTGCCGGGCGGCGGGTGCTCGGCGGTGAGCGGGACGACATGGGTGCCGGGCGACAGCTCCGTCAGGCCGTACGCCTGCCGTACGGGCGGCAGGCCGAGCCGGGCCGAGCAGGCGGCGGCGAGCGACGGGGAGAGCGGGGCCGCCGCGCTCAGGACGTAGTCGAGCGAGGAGAGGTCGTACCGTGCGACGGCCGGGTGCTTGGCGAGGGCGAGCACGATGGGCGGGGCCACGTACAGGCCGTTGACGCGGTATCTCTCGACGGCCGCGAGGAACTGGTCGAGGTCGAAGCGGGGCAGGACGACGACGGTCGCGCCGTGCCGCAGGGGCGCGTTCATCAGAGCGGTCAGACCGTAGATGTGGAAGAAGGGCAGTACGGCGAGGATCCGGTCGCCGGGCCCCATCGCCATGACGGGTTCGAGCTGCGCCAGGTTGGTGGCCATCGAACGGTGGGTGAGCATCACGCCTTTGGGGACGCCGGTGGTGCCCGAGGAGTACGGGAGCGCGGCGACGTCCTCGCCGGGGTCGATCGCGATCTCGGGTACGGGCGCGGCCGACCGGGCCAGGTCGAGGACCGAGCGGTGCCCGCGCGCCCGGTCGCAGACGAAGATCTCCTCGATCCCGCCGACCAGTTCGGCCGCTCTGCGCGCCACTTCGAGCAGCGGGGAGACGGTGACGACCCAGCGGGCGGCGGAGTCGCGGAGCTGGGAGGCGAGTTCTTCCGGGGTGGCGAGGGGGTGGGCGGTGGTCACGGACGCCCCGGCGCGGGTCGCGGCGTGGAACACCGCCGGGTAGGCGACGGTGTTGGGGCTGTACAGGGCGAGGACGTCGCCCTTGCGCACCCCCGCGTCGGCGAAGGCGGCGGCGATCCTCCGGTGCACGGCGTCGAGCTGGGCGTAGGTGGTGGGAACGCCGGTCGTCCCGTCGATGAGCGCGACGGTGTCGCCGTACTCGGCGGCGCGGCCGAGCACCGCCTCGTGGATGGGCAGTTCGAGGGCCGGGACCTCCGCGTACCCGCTGCGGAACACCCGGCCCCGGTGGCCTTCCTGGACCTCGTCAACTCCGTTGAACACCATGGCGATCCCCTTCGCTACGGGTTCGGCGCGAGCCGCCGCACCGGGGTGCGGCCCACCACGCCAGGACGCCCAGAATCGCCTGTCTCAGTACGACTTGGGGAGACCCAGGGACTGGTGGGATACGTAATTCAGGATCATCTCGCGGCTCACGGGCGCGATCCGGGCCACGCGGGCGGCGGTGACGAGCGAGGCGAGACCGTACTCGCGGGTGAGACCGTTGCCGCCGAGGGTGTGCACGGCCCGGTCGACGGCGCGCACACAGGCTTCCCCGGCGGCGTACTTGGCCATGTTGGCGGCCTCGCCCGCGCCGGTGTCGTCGCCCGCGTCGTAGAGGTGGGCGGCCTTGCGCAGCATCAGCTCGGCGAGTTCGATCTCGATGTGGGACTGGGCCAGGGGGTGCGCGACGGCCTGGTGGGCGCCGATGGGCGCGGCCCAGACCTGGCGGGTCTTCGCGTACGCGACGGCGTGGTCGAGGGCGTACCGGGCCATGCCGAGCGCGTACGCGGCGGTCATCACGCGTTCGGGGTTGAGTCCGGCGAAGAGCTGGCGCAGCCCGGCGTCCTCGTCGCCGACGAGCGCGTCGGCGGGCAGCCGTACATCGTCCAGGACCAGCTCGAACTGCTTCTCCACGGCGTGGAGTTCCATGTCGATGGGGGTACGGACGAACCCTTCGGCGTCACGCGGGACGATGAACAGGCAGGGCTTGAGGGGGCCGGTCGCGCCCTGTTCCGTACGGCTCTCGGTCCGGCCGACGATGAGGGTGGCGTCCGCGATGTCGACGCCGGAGACGAAGACCTTGCGGCCGTCGAGTATCCATCCGCCGCCCTGCTCGTCCCGGCGGGCGGTGGTGGTGATCCGGTGGGAGTTGGACCCGGCGTCGGGCTCGGTGATGCCGAAGGCCATGGTGCGGGAGCCGTCGGCGAGACCGGGGAGCCACTGCCGCTTCTGGTCCGGTGTGCCGAAGCGGGCGATCACCGTGCCGCAGATGGCGGGCGACACGATCATCAGCAGGAGTGGACAGCCCGCCGCGCCCAGCTCCTCCAACACCAGGGAGAGTTCGGCGATGCCGCCGCCTCCGCCGCCGTACTCCTCGGGCAGATTCACACCGAGGTAGCCGAGCCCGCCGGCCTCGCGCCACAGGGTCGCGCGGTCGTAGTCGCGCCCATGGCGGCGGCCGAGGGCGGCGACGGCGGCGCGGAGCGCGGTGTGCTCCTCGCTCTCGGTCAGGAAACGGGGGATCGTACCGGTGCCGCTCATGAGGGATCTTCCTCCGGTGCGTCGGTGGCGGTGACGACGGCGAGCAGGGCGCCGACCTCGACCTGACGGCCGGGGACGGCGTGGAGTGCGGTGAGCGTGCCGGAGGCGGGCGCGACGACGCGGTGCTCCATCTTCATGGCCTCCAGCCAGACGACCGGCTGCCCGGCGCCGACCCACGCGCCTTCGGTCAGCCCTTCCGCGACCCGTACGACGGTCCCGGGCATGGGCGCGAGCAGCGATCCGGCCTCGGCGGGGCGCCCGGGACCGGCGAACCGGGGCCGGGCGAGCAGCCGGTACGCGCTGGTGGCGGAGTCCACATGGACCTCGCCCCCATAGGCGGCGATGTCGAAGTGGCGTACGACACCACCCACGTCGAGGCTGACACGGGCGGGCGAGACGGCGACGACCCGGAGGTCCCCGGAGGGCTCGGGGGCGCCGGCGCCCCCGTCCGGGGCATCCACACGGTCCGCGTCGTCCACACGGTCCGCGTCGTCCACACGGTCCGGGCTGCCCACACGGTCCGCGTCGTTCGCCGGCTCGACCACGAATCCGTCGCGGGTCGCCCGGTAGCGGACCTCGTACGCTCCGTACGTCTTGGTCTGCGGCGCCGACGGTACGTTCCGCCAGCCGCCGAGCCGGGCCGGGACCCCGTCGCGCAGCGCGCGGGACGCGGCGTCCGCGAGCGCGGCGGCGACGGCGGCGTGCCGGGCGCCGGGGCCGGGGTCCGGGGCGGTCAGGGCGGCCAGATGGCGGTCGTAGAAGCCGGTGTCGAGCCGCCCGGCGACGACGTCCGGGTGGCCCAGCGTCCGTACGAGCAGGTCCCTGTTGGTGACGGGGCCGTGCACCCTGGCCCGGCGCAGCGCGGTGCGCAGGCGGCGCAGGGCGGCCTCGCGGGTGGGCGCCCAGGCGATGACCTTGGCGAGGAGCGGGTCGTAGTGGACGCCGATGGTGTCACCCCCGGTGTACCCGGTGTCGAGCCGCAGCCGGGGCGGGGCGACGGCCCCGTCTCCGGCGGCGCCCTCGCCGCCCGTGGGGTCCGCGCCCGCGGAGGGGCCGGTCGCGGCCCCCGGCACCTCCAGCGCGTGGAGCCGGCCGGTGCGCGGGGCCCAGCCGTCCGCCGGGTCCTCCGCGCAGAGCCGCGCCTCCACCGCGTGCCCGCGCGGGGCCGGGGGCCGCGCCGGGAGCGCGGCGCCCTCCGCGACGGAGAGCTGGAGGGCGACCAGGTCCAGGCCGAACACCTCCTCCGTGACGGGGTGTTCGACCTGGAGGCGGGTGTTCATCTCCAGGAAGTACGGGCGGCCGTCGTCCGTGACCAGGAACTCGACCGTGCCGGCGCCCCGGTAGCCGACCGCGCGGGCGGCGGCGACGGCCGCCCCGGCCAGTTCCGTACGGAGCGAGTCGGGCAGCGCGGGCGCCGGGCACTCCTCGATCACCTTCTGGTGGCGGCGCTGGAGCGAGCAGTCACGGGTGCCGAGCGCCCACACCGTGCCGTGCGCGTCGGCGAGCACCTGCACCTCCACATGGCGGGCGCCCGTCACATACGGCTCGGCGAAGACCTCGCCGTCCCCGAACGCGGCCCGCGCCTCCGCCACCGCCTCCGTCATCTGCTGTTCCAGAGCGTCGAGTTCACGGACGATCCGCATCCCGCGCCCGCCGCCGCCCGCCGCCGCCTTCAGCAGCAGCGGCAGCTCCGCCCCGGTGGCGGCGGCCGGGTCGACGGGCGCGAGCAGCGGTACCCCGGCCGCCGCCATCAGCTTCTTGGCCCGCGTCTTCGACGCCATCGCCGCGACCGCCTCCGGCGGCGGCCCGACCCACACCAGCCCCGCGTCGAGGACCGCTCGGGCGAACTCGGCGTTCTCGGAGAGGAATCCGTACCCGGGATGGACGGCGTCGGCGCCCGCCGCGCGCGCCGCCGCCACGATCAAGTCGCCACGCAGATAGGTGTCGGCGGGCGCGGCCCCCGGCAGCCGTACGGCCGTGTCCGCGTTCCGTACGTGCAGCGCGTCCGCGTCGGGGTCCGCGTACACGGCGACGGTCGCGATCCCCAGCTCACGGCAGGTGCGCAGGACACGGCAGGCGATCTCGCCCCGGTTGGCGACGAGCAGGGACTCGATCATCTGGGACCTCACATCCGGAAGACGCCGAAGCCGCCGCGCACGCCCTCGACCGGGGCGCTGTGCACGGCGGACAGACACAGGCCGAGAACGGTGCGGGTGTCGCGCGGATCGATGACCCCGTCGTCGTAGAGCCGCCCCGACAGGAACACGGGCAGCGACTCGGACTCGATCTGCCGCTCCACCACCGCGCGCAGCGCCGCGTCGCCCTCCTCGTCGTACACCTGCCCCTTCGCCTCGGCCGAGGCGCGGGCCACGATCGACAGGACGCCGGCGAGCTGCTGCGGGCCCATGACGGCGGACTTGGCGCTCGGCCAGGCGAAGAGGAAGCGCGGATCGTAGGCCCGGCCGCACATGCCGTAGTGACCGGCGCCGTACGACGCGCCCATCAGGACCGAGAGGTGCGGGACCTTCGAGTTCGCCACCGCGTTGATCATCATGGCGCCGTGCTTGATGATGCCGCCCTGCTCGTACTCCTTGCCGACCATGTAGCCGGTGGTGTTGTGGAGGAAGACGAGCGGGATGTCGCGCTGGTTGGCGAGCTGGATGAACTGCGCGGCCTTCTGCGACTCGGCGGAGAAGAGCACACCGCGCGCGTTGGCGAGGATCCCGACCGGGAAGCCGTGCAGCCGGGCCCACCCCGTCACCAGGCTGGGACCGTACAGCGGCTTGAACGCGTCGAAGTCGGAGCCGTCCACGATCCGGGCGACGACCTCGTGCGGATCGAAGGGGGTCCTCAGATCGCCGGGGACGATCCCGAGGAGTTCGTCCGCGTCGTACAGCGGCGGCTCGACCGGTGTCGTGAGCGCCGGACCGGGTTGTGCCTTGCGCCAGTTGAGGCGGGCGACGATGCGCCGGGCCTGCCGGAGCGCGTCGGGTTCGTCCCGCGCGAAGTGGTCCGCGAGCCCCGAGGTACGGGCGTGCATCGCGGCGCCGCCCAGGGACTCGTCGTCGCTCTCCTCCCCCGTGGCCATCTTCACCAGCGGCGGCCCGCCGAGGAAGACCTTCGACCGTCCCTCGATCATCACGGTGTGGTCGGACATCCCGGGGACGTAGGCGCCGCCCGCCGTGGAGTTGCCGAACACCACGGCGACCGTGGGGATTCCGGCGGCGGAGAGCCGGGTGAGATCGCGGAAGAGCGCCCCGCCGGGGATGAAGATCTCCTTCTGGGAGGGGAGATCGGCGCCGCCCGACTCGACCAGGCTGATGAGCGGCAGGCGGTTGGCGTACGCGATCGCGTTGGCCCGCAGGGCTTTGCGCAGGGTCCAGGGGTTGGACGAACCCCCGCGTACGGTCGGGTCGTTGGCGGTGATCACGCACTCGACGCCCTCGACCACCCCGACACCGGTGACCATGGAGGCGCCGACGGGGTACTCGCTGCCCCAGGCGGCGAGCGGGGAGAGTTCCAGGAACGGGGTGTCGGGGTCGAGCAGCAGCTCGATCCGCTCCCGGGCGAGGAGCTTGCCGCGCGCGCGGTGGCGGGCGGTGTACTTCTCGCCGCCGCCCGTGAGCGCCTTCGCGTGCTCGGCGTCGAGCCGGGTGAGCTTGGCGAGCATGGCCTCGCGGTGGGCGGCGTACTCGGCGGAGGCGGTGTCGAGGGCGGAGGGGAGCACGGTCACTGCGGGACCTCCGGGGATCCGGCGATCAGGGACACGGGGAGGTCGACATGGCGGGAGCGCAGCCACTCCCCCAGCGCCTTCGCCTGCGGGTCGAACCGGGCGCGCGCGGCGACCCCCTCGCCGAGCAGCCCCTCGACGGTGAAGTTCACGGCGCGGAGATACGGCAGAAGATGCCGCTCGACGGGTAAGGCGGCCGTCTCGGGCAGGAGTTGACGGAACCGCTCGACGGTCAGCTCATGTGCCAGCCATCGCCACGCCTCCTCGCTCTCCACCCAGACCCCGACGTTGGCGTCCCCGCCCTTGTCACCGCTGCGGGCGCCCGCGACGGCGCCGAGGGGGACACGGCGGGTGGGCAGCCCCGCGGGCAGCGGCTCGGGAAGCCCGGGAGACGGTACGGGTTCCTCGTCAACCCCGCTGCGACGTGGAGGAGTCGGCAGGGTGAGACGTGTTCCGTCCGGCAGTACGGCCACCTGTGTCACCTCGTCCGCGTCGATGTACGCCGCCTCGAAGACCCCGTACGGCGCGCCCTTGCCCGGCGGGGCCGTCACATGGAAGCCCGGGTAGCTGGCGAGCGCCAGCTCGACCGCCGCCCCGGTGACCGCCCGCCCCACCGCCTCCGGATCGCTGTCGCGTACGACGAGCCGGAGCAGCGCGCTCGCGGTCTCCTCGGTGGCGGCGTCCGGCCGGTCCGTACGGGACAGCTCCCAGCGGACCTCGGCCGGACGGCGGCGCGCGACGGGTGCGGCGGGTGCGGCGGGTGCGGCGGGCGTACCGGCCGTGGCGGGCGTACCGGCGGCGGGTGTACCGGCCGCGGCGAGCGCGCCGAGGGCGTCCTCCACCTGGGCGCGTACGAGGCGTGCCTTGGCCTCGATGTCGAGCCCGGTGAGGACGAAGACGATCTCGTTGCGCCAGCCGCCGATCCGGTTCAGCCCGACCTTGAGCGCCGGGGGCGGCGGTTCACCGCGTACGCCCGAGATCCTGACCCGGTCGGGCCCCTCCTGGTGGAGCCGTACGGTGTCGATCCTGGCGGTGCCGTCCGGGCCCGGATAGCGGGCGCCGCCGGTCTCGTAGAGCAGTTGGGCGGTGACGGTGCCGAGGTCCACGACCCCGCCCGTCCCGTCGTGCTTGGTGATCACCGCCGAGCCGTCGGCGTGGATCTCGGCGAGGGGGAAGCCGGGGCGGCGCAGGTCGTGCCGGGTGAAGAAGGAGTAGTTCCCGCCGGTCGCCTGGGTGCCGCACTCCAGCACGTGCCCGGCGACGACGGCGCCCGCGAGCGCGTCGAGATCCGGGCCGGTACCGCCCTCGTCCCAGCCGAAGTGCGCGGCGGCGGGGCCGGTGACCAGCGCCGCGTCCGTGACACGGCCGGTGACCACGACCTCCGCGCCGGCCCGCAGACAGGCGACGATCCCGGCGCCGCCGAGATAGGCGTTGGCGGTGAGGACGCCGTCGCCCCACTCCCGCCGCCGCAGCAGGTCGTCGCCCTCCACATGGGCAACCCGCGTCGGCACACCGACCCGCTCGGCCAACTCCCGCACGGCGTCGGCGAGTCCGGCCGGATTCAGCCCGCCCGCGTTGGTGACGATCCGGACGCCCCGCTCCCGGGCCAGCCCGAGCCCTTCCTCCAACTGCCGCAGAAAGGTCCTGGCGTACCCCGCGCGCGGGTCCTTCAGGCGGTCGCGGCCGAGGATGAGCATGGTCAGTTCGGCGAGATAGTCCCCGGTCAGCACATCGAGGGGGCCGCCGGTGAGCATCTCGCGCAGCGCGTCGAAGCGGTCACCGTAGAAACCGGAGGCGTTCCCGATCCGCAGGACGCCGCCGCGGGGTAAGCCGCTCCGGGGTATGCGCTCGCCGTCGCCCACCCGGCTCACACGCCCCGGCCCCGGAGGCTCCCGGGCGCGCGGCCCTTCCCCGGCGGTCCCGCGAACGCCTGGGCGATCTCCAGCCAGTGGCCGGCGTCGGGGCCCTTCGCCCGTACGGCGAGGTCCGCGCGATGGGCCCGCTGCGTCACCAGCAGACAGAAGTCCAGCGCGGGCCCGGTCACGTACTGGCTCGCCCCCTCGGGCCCGTACACCCACAACTCGCCGCGCGGACCGGTCAGTTCGACGCGGAACGGCTCCTCGGGCGGCTGCTCGCCCCGGACGAGATAGGCGTAGTCGCGGGCCCGTACGCCGATTCTGGCGACATGGCGCAGCCGCGCGGTCGGCAGCCGCGCCACGCCCAGCGCGGCCGCGATGTCCTGGCCGTGCGCCCAGGTCTCCATCAGCCGCGCGGTGGCGAGCGAAGGGGCGCTCATCGGCGGCCCGTACCAGGGGAAACGCGCACCGGGCGGGGCCTCCCCGAGCGCGGCGCCGAGGCGTTCGCGGCCGTCGCGCCACCGGGCGAGGAGTACGGGGCCGGGGTCCACGGCCCCGGCGCGCGCGGCCTCGTCCACGAAGCCGTCGGGGGCGCGCGCGGCCCGCTCCGCCTCCACGGCGAAGGCGCCGGGCTCGGTCACGGCGAGCAGCGCCACGGCGTCGGTCCAGGCCAGATGGGCGATCTGGTGGGCGACGGTCCAGCCGGGCGCCGGGGTGTCGGCGACCCAGTCCGCCTCGCGCAACTTCCGTACGATCAGGTCGAGTTCATCACTCTCGGCCTTCAGGTCACCGAACACGGCAACGGCGTCGGACACGGATGCGCTCCCCTCGGGGCACGGCGGTGTGCGTGTCCCGGAGCATGGCAGCGCCCGGAGAAACAAGCAAGCATGCTTGCTTTACTTCTCCATCGCCGCCGGCTCCACCGCGGGCAGCTTCCGGGTACGCGCCCGCTTCCCCGTCTGGGTCCGCACGGCCCCCATGCTCGCCGCGATGACCAGCGCGATCGCCAGCGCGTCCAGCGTGGAGAGCGCCTGGTCCAGAAGGAGGAACCCGGAGGCCGCCGCGATCCCCGGTTCCAGACTCATCAGCACGGCGAAGGTGGGGGCGGGCAGCCGTCGCAGCGCGAGCAGTTCGAGGGTGTACGGCAGGACGGACGACATGAACGCCACCACCAGGGCCAGCCCCAGCGTGGACGGCACCAGCAGCTTCGACCCCGACTCGGCGATCCCCAGCGGCAGGATGAGCAGCGCGCCGACCGCCATCGCCAGCGCCAGCCCGTCCGCCTGCGGGAAGCGGCGGCCGGTGCGCGCGCTGAAGACGATGTACGTCGCCCACATGGCGCCCGCGCCGAGCGCGTACGCGACACCGACCAGGTCGATCCGGTCGAAGCCGCCGCCGCTGAGCAGCACCACCCCGCCGAGCGCGAGCACCGCCCACAGGAGATTGACCAGCCGCCGGGAGACGATCACCGACAGGGCGAGCGGACCGAGGACCTCCAGGGTGACGGCGACCCCCAGCGGGATCCGTTCGAGGGCCTGGTAGAAGAGGCCGTTCATGGCGGCGAGGGTGGCGCCGAAGGCGAGGACGGTCCCCCAGTCGGCGCGCGAGTACCCGCGCAGCTTCGGCCGGCACACGGCGAGCATGACGAGCGCGGCGAGCCCGAGCCGCAGCGTGACGATGCCGACGGCGCCGGTACGGGGCATGAGCATGACGGCGACGGCCGCCCCGAACTGCACGGATATCCCGCCGGCGACGACCAGGGCGACGGGCCCGAGGGAACGCCCCCGGGAGCCGGGGTCCGCGCCGGGACCGCCCTCGCCCGCGACCCCCGCCGCAACGGCTTCCGGCACCGGCACCGCGGCGCCCACAGCGGCGGTACGCGACTCATCCACCCCGAACCCTCCCATCACATCGGTCAGTCGGACCGGCCGGTCAGCCGGTCGGTCGATCGGTCGGCCGGTCGGTGCGATCCGATCGGCCGGCGCGAGACGTCAGTCCAACACAGTGGACACTGCATCCAAGATACTGCACTACCGGAATCCGGCCGACCGCCCACCGGGCACGGGCCACCCGCCCACGCTACGACCGCCGCCCCCACCTCCGGAAATACCAAGTGGACTGGCGTTATGCTCCGGAAGCATGAGCATCGAGCTGCGTCACCTCCGCTGCTTCCTCGCCGTCGCCGAGGAGTCCAGCGTGACCAGGGCGGCGGCCCGGCTCCACCTCACCCAGCCCGTCGTCTCCCGCACCCTCGCCGCGCTGGAGAAGCAGCTCGGCGTACGGCTCGCGGAGCGCTCCACCCACCACCTCACCCTCACCGCCGAGGGCCGCGCCTTCCGCGACAAGGCGGCGTCGGCGGTCGCCGCGTTCGACGAGGCGCTCGACATCGGCCGGCTGGGCCACCGGCCGCTGCGGCTCGGCCACGCCTGGTCCGCCTTCGGCCCGTACACCACGCCCCTGCTGCGGCGCTGGGAACGGGAGCACCCGGAGACCCCGCTCGAACTGCTCAGGATCGACGACCGTACGGCGGGGCTCGCCCGGGGCGAGGTCGACGCGGCGCTGCTGCGCGGACCGGGGCCCGTGGAGACTCCGGGGCTGGTCAAGGAGGCGCTGTTCACCGAGGACCGGATGGCGGCGGTCCCCGCGGACAGCCCGCTGGCGGCCCGTGCGTCGCTGACGCTGGCGGAGCTGGCCGCCGAGACGGTGCTCGTGAACACGGTCTCGGGCACCACGACCCCCGCCCTGTGGCCGGCCGGGGCGGGCCCGCTCACCACGCTCACCGTCGGCAACACCGACGACTGGCTGACGGCGATCGCGGCGGGCCGGGGCGTCGGCGTCACGGGCACCTCGACACCGGCCGTCCACCCGCACCCCGGGGTCGCCTACCGCCCCCTGCCGGAGGCACCGCCGCTCCAGCTCTTCCTGGCCTGGCGGGAGGCGGCGCCGCATCCTGCGGTACGTCACCTGGTGGCGCTCGCCCGCGAGCTGGCGGGGACCACGCCGCACCAGGACGGTTGAACCGAAACCGCCGCAGGTCCGTACAGTCTGGCGGCGGTCCCGCCCGACGGGCCGGATCCGCCGTGTCACCCCAGGGTTTCGCACGGAAGGACCTTCAGGTTGTCGCTCTGGACGCGCGCTCGCCGGCTGCTGAACACGGACGGAGCGACCACCCCGGCAGAGAACACCCCGCCCGGGAACACCCCTGCCGGGGCCACCACGACAGAGACTCCGGCGGCGGAGGAGACCCCGGTGGCGGAGGAGCCGCCCGCGCCCGTCTCCGTGCGGGACCGGCACCCCGCCCTGGCGCGCGCCGCGTCCTGGACGCTCACCGGGCTCTCGGCGCTGCTGGTCTTCCTCGCCCTCCTCCTCCCGAACGAGACCGGCCTCCTCACCCCCGGCGCCTTCGCGCACCTACCGGTCGAGGCGATCATCGGCGCCGGTGCGGTGCTGGTCCTGCCGCCCAGGGCGGGCCGGGTGGCGGCGGCGGTCGCGGGCGCGGTCCTCGGTCTGGTGACCCTCCTCAACTTCCTGGACATGGGCTTCCACACCGTGCTGGACCGGCCGTTCGACCTGGTGCTGGACTGGATCCTGTTCGACGACGCCGAGTCGTTCCTCAGGGACACGCTCGGCCGGGCCGGGGCGGTCGCCGCCGTGATCGGGGTGGTGGTCCTCGCCCTCGCCCTGGTCGTCCTGACGACGCTGGCGGTCGTACGGCTGGCCGGTCTCCTGGTCCGCCACAGCGGCGCGACGACCCGTACCACCCTGCTGTTCGGAACCGTGTGGGTCACCTGCACGGCGCTCGGCGTCCAGATAGCCGGGGCGCCGGTGGCGTCCAGGACGGCGACCGATCTCGTACAGAACCACGCGGACCTGGTGACCGCCGGTCTCAAGGACGGGAAGCAGTTCGCCAAGGAAGCCGCCGTCGACCACTTCCGCGACACCCCGTCCGACCGCCTGCTGACGGACCTGCGCGGCAAGGACGTCATCTTCACGTTCATCGAGAGCTACGGCCGCAGCGCGATCGAGGACCCGGCGATGGCGCCGCAGGTCGGCGAGGTGCTGGCGGACGGGACGGCCCGGCTCAAGGCGGCCGGGTTCGCCTCCGAGAGCGGCTTCCTCACCTCGCCGGTGGCGGGCGCGGGAAGCTGGCTGGCGCACTCCACCTTCATGTCCGGCATGTGGATCAAGAACCAGCAGCGGTACCGCAGCGTCACGTCGAGCGACCGCCTCACCCTCACCGGCGCCTTCGGCCGTACCGGCGACTGGCGGACCGTCGGCATCATGCCCGGTGTCACCCGCTCCTGGCCGGAGGGGAAGTTCTTCGGCCTCGACCACATCTACGACTCGCGGGACATCGGCTACCGGGGCCCGAAGTTCAGTTGGTCGCCCGTGCCCGACCAGTACAGCCTGGACGCGTACGAGCGGCTGGAGCACGGCAGGGAGAACCGCGAACCGCTGATGACGGAGATCGTCCTCGCCTCCAGCCACAACCCCTGGTCGCCCATCCCCGAGATGATCGGCTGGGACGAGATCGGCGACGGCTCGGTCTACCACGGCATCAAGAAGGCGGGCACGGACCCGAAGGAGACCCTGGCGGACCCGGAGAAGCTGCGGCGCGAGTACCGCAGGGCCATCGAGTACTCGCTGAGCAGTCTCATCTCGTACGTGGAGAAGTACGGCACCGACGACACCGTCCTGGTCTTCCTCGGCGACCACCAGCCCAACGCGACCGTCACGGGCCCCGGCGCGGGCCGCGACGTACCGATCTCGATCGTCGCCCGCGACCCGGCGGTGCTGGAGCGGATCTCCGACTGGGGCTGGCAGGACGGCCTGAAGCCGGGTCCTGACGCGCCGGTCTGGCGCATGGACACCTTCCGGGACCGCTTCCTGACGGCGTACGGCTCGCAGCCGGACGACGAGCGGTCGTCGCCGGGCAAGGTGGCGGCGGGCGGCCGGAAGGAGGAGTGACGCGCCGCCCGCTCACTCCAGGGCGATCCGGGCGGCCACCGGCAGATGGTCGCTGCCGGTCGCGGGCAGCGTACGGATCTCGGTGACGGTGCCCGCGCGGGCCATGACCTGGTCGATCCTCGCCAGGGGCAGGGAGGTGGGGAAGCTGAAGGCCATGCCCCGTTCCGCGACGTTCAGCCGCGAGGTCACCGGGGCCAGCCCCCGGTCCTCGACCGTGCCGTTCAGATCGCCCAGCAGGATCAGCGCCTCCACCTTCTCCGCGCCGATCGCCTGCCCCAGCAGGCCGGCGCTCTCGTCGCGCCAGGCGGAGGCGAGACCGCTCGCCCGGACGCGGATCGAGGGCAGGTGCGCGACGTACGCGGCGACCTCGCCGTGCGGTGTGCGGACCACGGCGCGCAGCCCGCGCCGCCACCCCTCACCGATCCCCTGCGGGCTGATGTCCAGCAGCGCCGCCTCGGTGAGCGGATACTTCGACCAGAGCCCGACGCTGCCCTGCACCGCGTGGTGCGGGTACCGGGGCGCGAGTGTCCTCCCGTAGACCTCCAGCGCCGGGGGCATCAGCTCCTCCAGCGCGATGAGATCGGGCTCCGCCCGGGCCAGCGCGCGGGCCGTCCCGGCGGGGTCGGCGTTCTCGTCGCTGACGTTGTGCTGCACCACCACCAGTTCGCGCGGGCCGGGCTCCGCCCCGGGGAGCAGCAGCCCGCCGAAGAGATACGTCCAGGCCGCCACCGGCAGGAGCAGCGCCACCAGCGCCACGGCCGACCGGCGCAGCAGCGCCAGTGCGAACAGCACCACGACCACCAGGCCGAGCCAGGGCAGGAACGCCTCCAGCAGACTCCCCAGCCGCCCCACCGAGTTGGGCACCGCCCGGTGCCCCGCCAACAAGCCACCGGTCACCACCGCCAGCCCGGCGACCACCCGCCCCCGCACCCAGGCACCGCTGCCCGCCCGTATCCGCTCCACCATGGTTCCCGTCCGCTCGTCCTCGTCATCCAGGACGAGCGGCGGAACCGATCAGTTTCAGGCGTCGGGATTCCCGCCCTCGGCGGTCTTCCTGATCCGGTCCATCTGAAGCCCGGCGAGGTCGCCGTAGGGCTGCTCCTCCCGGAGGTCCTGGCTCTGGACGAGCACGAGGAGCGCTCCCGTGCGCATCGTGATGCTGGTCCTCCGACCGGTGAACGCGTCGGTCTCGTCCGCCTCCACCGAGAGCCGCAGCGGCTTCGTCCCGACACCGTTGGCAGCGGCCAGCCGCCGCTCCTCGGCCATCAGGCTCTTCATGGCCGCCTTCGCGTCGTCCGTGGAGCGGAAGGAGAGCATCAGGAACCTGACTCCCGGCGTTCTGGACTCGTACTCCGGGGCCTTGTCCGGGCGGAGGTGTGAAAGGCCCCTGGCCACGAACCCACCGCAGGCCGAATGCGTGTCCTGCTCGCAGTCGGTCAGGCCGTTGTCGAGATCGATCCGGGGACCGCTCCCCGTCCAGCCTTCGGGTGCGCCCGCCTCGCTCATCAGCGCCGTACGAATCATGTCGGGTCCGAAGACGACCGGCCCCTTCGGCCCGCCGTCGGCGGAACCGGCGGCGGAGCCGCCTCCGCACGCGGTGAGTACCGCGAGCACGGCCGTTCCGACGAGCATCGCCCGTAGCGCCTTGAGCACGTCAACCTCGTTTCTGTGGGAGCGATGGGCCGGGACCTGGATTCCGCCCGGCGGTCCTTTTGCCCCCGAGGGGGGCGGGGTGCCGTCCCCTGTGCGGCACCCCGCCGGATCGGAGGGCCTCAGCCGTTGGGGAGGGTCCGGACGCAGGGCTCGCCGTCCTCCTCCGACCGGTGGACCTCTGTGTTTGGCATGGCAGGAATCCTTGTGCACCATCCGCGCACTGTCAACAAATGGCTACAGCGCAGGGCGCGCGGCAGGGCACAGATGGGTGCGTACGGTTCCGTACCGCGTCAAACCCCGGAGTCGCCGCCGGGGCCCTCCGGCTCCGCCCTGTCCGCCCTGTCGAGGATGCGCTTGCGCGCCACGAGCGCGTCGACGACCGCCACCAGACCCTCCAGTGACGGGGTGTCGTCATCGGTACGGCGCAGCGAGACCTGCTCGCCGCCGAGCACGCGCAGCCCTTCGAGCACCGCGCCCGCGTGCAGCCCCTCCTTGACCCTGACCAGGTGCTCGGTGAGCGCGTCGCCCTCCGGCCGGGACAGGAAGCCGTGCGCCACGCCGTACCGCGTCTCCAGCGGGGAGCTGTACTCCGGGCGCGCGCTGCGCTTGCCGTTGACCAGATGCCCGATGAGCGAGTGGGAGAGGTCGACCTCGTCACCGATCTCGCGGTAGCTCTCGCCGTCCGGGGAGTCGGGGTTGCTCCGCCGGAGCATGTCCAGCCGCCGGCTCACCAGCCCGCGGTAGAAGGCCTCGCGCGCCTTGTTCTCACGGGGAGGCGGCTCGGGCTCGGCGCCGTCGAGGAGTTCCTGTACGCGCGCGGGACCGATGCCCGTCCTCCTGGCGATGTCCGGGACGTCCAGGACGGAACCGCGGCCGTCGTACCCCAGTCGCCGGGCGGCCGCGTCGACATCGCGGAGGAGTTGGGCGATCTCGGCTGCGGTTACCTCGCGAGGGACGTTCACCTGTTGGTCTCCAGGACATGACGAGAGGAGGGAGGCGCCAAGCCCCCACCAGCGCCGTAATCGTTCGTTTACAACGGTAACCGCTGGCGCCCGGTCCCGACGGATCACCCTCCGTGCGGCCGTGCCGCCCGCGATCTCACCCGGCGTCGCTCACGGCCGCCTTGATACTGTCACCCCGCAGTTCGGTCGGTACAGCCCGGCACGGCGGGCGAAACGGGAGCGTGAGAGCGTGCGACCCATGCACAGCCACGTACGGACGCCCTGCGCGCCGCCGCGCCGCGCGGGTGTCCCGGGACCGGCCGGACCATGACCACCACCGGCCCATCCGCCCCGCGCACCGCCGACCGCGCCGTTCTCGCCCGTCTCGCCGAGGCCACCGGCCGCGTCGGCACGGCCCTGCGGGACCACCGTGTCCACATCCGTGAGGTGCGCGCGGCTCGTCGCTTCTTCCACGACGAACTCCGCCTCTCCGCGGGCGCGGGCGTGCCCGAGGTGCTGGCGGCGATATCCGCCCTGCGCGGGCGCGCCGTCGAAAGTCTCCTGCTGCCCGGTCTGCCGCCCCACGTGAGCGGTATCGCCGTACCGGGTGAGAACGTCGACTACATCGGGCTCAGCGACCGCCTCAGCCGCCGTCACCACGCCCATGTCCTGCTGCACGAGGTCCGCCATCTGCGCCCCTCTTCCGGCGGTGACGCCGACGCCGTGGCCGTGCACCGGCACGTCGACGCCGTCGGTCTCCAGGAACTGCGTGCCCGGATGTCCGCCCTGCCCGACCGGGTCAGGGAGGAGATCCTCAGCCGGCCCGTGAAGCTGCGCGCCGGGTACGACGACCCGGAGGAGCGCGCCTGCGAATGGTTCGCGCGGGTCGCGCTGCCCCTGCTCGACCTGAACCGGGACGGGCGCAGCGCCGGCTCCCTGACCACCGCGTTCAGCAATCGCCGCTCGCTATGACGACGCTGCCCCTCACCGTGACGAACCTGGTCATCGCCGGGGTCACGCTCGGCCTCGGCACGGTCAAGGGGCTGGCCGCCCGCCGCGAACGCGAGTGGACGCTGAAGCTCACGGCCTCGGTGCTCCTCTGCGCCGGGCTGATCTTCCTGCTCGCGACCCCGGTCGTGTACCGGACCGTCGGGGCCGCGGTGCACTCCCCCAACATCAGCGCGCTTCTGGTCCCCGTCCTCACCCTGGTGTGTGTCGCCCACGCCCACGCGCTGACCCAGCTCTGGCAGCCCCACCGGAGCAGCGCTTCCGCGCTGCGCGCCGGGGCTCTGCGGTGGGGCCCGGTCTACGGCGGCGCCATCACCGCCATGGCCGTGCTCTACGGCCGCGCGGAGCTGGGCCCCGCGACGCCGCTCCGGTTCGCCGCCGCCTACGCGCGGGTGCCCGATGTCGTCGCGCTCCACCTCGTCTACTGGGCCGCGCTGATCACCACCGTCGTGGTCACCGTCCGGGAGTGCCGGTCCCTGTCGATCCCCGGGCGCCCGGCCCTCGCCGGCGAACTCAGGTCGGTGCTGGGCTGGTTCGCCGTGGCTCTCGGGTTCAACCTGGTGAACGTGGCCCTCGGCGCCACGGCGCTGATCGGCTCGGCCACCGGACCGCACCGCCTCGACGCCGTCGCCCAGAGCGCCTGGCTCGCCACCATCGCGAGCTGCGTCGCCGCGAACGTGGCCCTGGCGTCCATGGTGCTGCGCTCGCGCCGGGCCGAACGTCAGGACCAGCGCACGCTGAAGCCCCTGCTCGGCCTGGTGTCCGAGGACGCCGGAACGTCCGGCCCCCGGCCCCCGGCGCCCACGGCCGCCCTGCGCGGGCACGCTCTCTGGCCGGGCCTGAACACGGCGCTCGACCTCGTCGCCGTCATGGCCGAGATCCATGACGGGGCCGGACGGCTCAGCCCCTGGTGGAGCCCGGTGCCCGCCCTCGTCGTCGACCGCCTCGCCGCCGACCGCCCCACCACCGACGGACAGGACCGGGAGGGCGCGGAATCCGGCGGCGACCGGGACATCACGGCCGCCCGTGCGGCGGCCACCCTGCTGTACGCCGCGCGGGCCCGTGCCGCCGGACTGCCCGCGCTGCCCACCGGCCACCGTCTCGCGCGGCTGCCCGGGAGCGATACGGAGCCCCACGCCGAGCGGCGGCATCTCGTGGCCGTGGCGCGGCACCTGTGCGACCCGCTCGTCGTCGAGGCCGCCGCGCTCGCGGCTGAGGCACGGACCGGTGCCGCACGCGGCCCGCGCCGAGGTCAGTCCTCCAGTCCCTGAGCCAGGACCTCCGCCAGATGGCGGGCCCGGGTGCCGTCCAGTTGCTCCAGTTGTGTACGGCAGGAGAAGCCGTCCGCCAGGATCTCCGTACCGTCCTGCGCCGCCCGTACGGCGGGCAGCAGTTGGTCCTCGGCGCAGGCCACCGAGACGTCGTGGTGGCCGCGTTCGAAGCCGAAGTTGCCCGCCAGGCCGCAGCATCCGCCGCTCAGCTCACCGGTCAGGCCCGCCCGTTCGCGGAGCCGGCGTTCGGCCGCGTCGCCCAGGACCGCGTGCTGGTGGCAGTGGGTCTGGCCGGCGACCGGGCGGTCCACACGCGGCGGGCGCCACCCCGGGGCGTACTCCTCCAGCGCCTGGGCGAAGGTGCGGACGGACGCGGCGAGGCGGGGCGCGCGGGGGTCGTCGGCGAGGAGTTCCGGGAGGTCCGTGGTGAGCGCGGCGGCGCAGCTCGGTTCGAGGACGACCACCGGGAGGCCCGCGTCGAGCAGCGGTTCCATCGCGTCGAGGGTGCGGCGCATGACCGTACGGGCCCGGTCGAGCTGGCCCGTGGAGACATAGGTGAGCCCGCAGCAGACCCGGCCGCCCCCGGCGCCCCGCCGCTCCCCCGGGGTCACCGGGTCGAGGCCCGCCGCCTCCATGACGCGGACCGCAGCCTGCCCGACCGACGGCGACAGGTACTCGGTGAAGGTGTCGGGCCAGAGCACCACCCGCGGCCCGGCCGGCTCCGCGCCCCGGGCCGCGGCCCGCCGCCTGCGGCGCAGCCACCGGCCGAACGTCTCCGGTGCCAGCGCCGGGATCGCGCGCTCGGGGGCGATCCCGCCGAGCCGCTTCGCGAGCGCCGCCAGGGGCCGTACCCGCGCCGCCGCGTTCAGTACGCGCGCGAAGGGCGCCGCCATACGGAGCCAGCGCGGCAGCCACCCCATGGCGTAGTGGGCCGCCGGGCGCCGCCGGCCCGCGTAGTGGTGGTGCAGGAACTCCGCCTTGTACGTGGCCATGTCGACGCCCACCGGGCAGTCGCTGCGGCAGCCCTTGCAGGACAGGCAGAGATCGAGGGCGTCGCGCACCTCCGTGGAGCGCCAGCCGTCCTTGACCACCTCGCCCGCGAGCATCTCGTGGAGCAGCCGGGCGCGGCCCCGGGTCGAGTGCTGTTCCTCGCCCGTCGCACGGAACGAGGGACACATCACTCCTGTCCCCGAACTCGGTCCGGCGACACGGCACTTGGCCACGCCCACACAGCGCCGTACGGCCGCCGAGAAGTCTCCGCCGGCCGGTCCGTCGTGCGGGTAGCCGAACGCGACGTCGACGGGCTCGCGCGGCAGCACCGAGAAGCGCAGGTTCTCGTCGAGGCGGGCGGGACGGGCCAGCACCCCCGGGTTCAGACCGCCCTTCGGGTCCCAGACGTCCTTGAACTCACCGAAGAGGCCGACCAGTTCGTCCCCGTACATCTTCGGCAGCAGCTCGGCGCGGGCCAGCCCGTCGCCGTGTTCGCCCGAGAGCGATCCGCCGTGCGCGACGACGAGTTCGGCGGTCTCCTCGGAGAAGCGGCGGAAGCGGCGTACGCCGTCCTCGCTCAACAGGTCGAAGTCGATGCGGACATGGATGCAGCCGTCGCCGAAGTGCCCGTACGGCGTGCCGCGCAGCCCGTGTTCGGTCAGCAGCGACCTGAACTCCCTCAGATAGGTGCCGAGTCGGGCGGGCGGGACGGCGCAGTCCTCCCAGCCGGGCCATGCCTCGCTGCCGTCCGGCATGCGCGTCGCCGTGCCGGCCGCGTCCTCCCGTACGCGCCACAGCGCCCGCTGCCCCGCCGGGTCGGTCACGACCGTCCCGTCGAGCGCGTCGGCCGCGCGCACGATCTCCTCGGCGCGGGCGCGCGCCTCGGCGGAGGTCGCGCCGCCGGTCTCCACGAAGAGCCAGGCCCCGCCGCGCGGCAGCGCGTGGGCGCCGCGCACCAGGTCCTCGGCCATGCCCTCGACGGTGAGCGGACCGTACGGGAGCAGCCCGGCGGCGGCCTCGGCGGCGGCGCTCTCGTCGGCGTATCCGAGGACGGCGAGCGCGCGGGCGGCGGGCGACCCGACGAGCCGCACCGTCGCCTCGGTGACGACGCCGAGGGTGCCCTCGCTGCCGCAGAACGCGCGGGCGAGGTCGGCACCGTTCTCCGGGAGGAGCGCGTCGAGCGCGTAGCCGGAGATCCGGCGGGGCATCGCGGGCGGGAACCCGGTGCGCAGGAGCGCCAGGTTCCGGTCCACCAGCGCGCGCAGCCCGGCGGGCGCGGCCCTCGGCCCGGCGCCCCCGCCGGCGCCCCCGTCGGCGCCCCAGCCCCGGCCCAGGCGCAGCGCCTCGCCGCCGTAGGTGAGGACGGACAGTTCATGGACGTTGTCGGCGGTGGTGCCCCAGGCCACCGAGTGCGAGCCGCACGAGTTGTTGCCGATCATCCCGCCGAGGGTGCACCGGCTGTGCGTGGACGGGTCGGGGCCGAAGGTCAGACCGTACGGGCGGGCGGCGGCGCGCAGGTCGTCCAGGACGACGCCGGGCTGGACGACCGCCGTACGGGTCCGCTCGTCCACCGACAGGACGGAGCGCAGATGGCGGGTGAGGTCGAGGACCACCCCGACCCCCGTCGCCTGCCCGGCGATCGAGGTGCCCGCGCCGCGCGGCACCACCGGCACGCCGTGCTCCGCGCACACCGCGAGGGCCGCCGCCACGTCCGCCGGGTCGCGCGGCGCGACCACTCCCACCGGAACCCTGCGGTAGTTGGACGCGTCCATGGTCATGAGGGCCCGTGTGGCCGCCCCGAAGTCCACCTCGCCCCGCATGGCTGATTTCAGCTCCTGCGCCAGGGCGGTGGACGTATAGAGCGCCGCTGCTGTCGATTCCCGCTGCTCAACCTGATCGGCCATACCTCCAGGATGCCCCCGGAGGGCGCGCGGATCGCTGGTTTCGATCTCCACCACGCCTGCCCCGGAGAAGAAAGCGGCCGGGAACCTCCCAATCTGATCGTCAATTCTCATATAGTGGCCACCGTTTGAGCACGTTACGTAGTCTCCGGGCGGCCTCTCGGGGTCCCCGGGATTTCCCGGAGGGTTCCCTCGAAGGGGGCGCCCGTCCGCCGCACGCCGTCCCCGTCCCCCCGCGCCCCGCCTTTCACCCGCCTCTCCCCCGCCTCTCCGTCTACGAGGTAGCCGAATTTGCGCCGTTCACTCCGGTTCACCGCACCGGCCCTGCTGATATCGGCTGCCGTCAGCGGGCTCCTGTGCCTGTGGGCCGTCTCCGACGCTCCCGCCTCCGTACGGACGCCGCTCGCCTGGGGCGGCGCCGCGGCGCTCGTCGCCGCCGTCACCGCCGTCGCGCACCTCACGGCCGCCCGTGAGCGGCTGCGCGAGCGGAACGCCGAACTCGCCGCACGGATCGAGCGGCTCGACAGCGACGCCGAGCGGGCCGCGGCGGACGTACGGCACGCCCTCGCCGACGCGCGGCGCGGCGCGGACGCCGCCGCCCGCAGCGAGTCCAACCGGGCCGCCGCCCTCTCCGCCTGCGCCAACGCGGCCGGGCGGATGCAGGCGCTCGCGACGAGCATGCTCGCGGATCTGCGCGAGATGGAGCACCGCCACACCGACGAGGACGTCCTCGGCGATCTCCTCCATCTCGACCACCGCACCGCGCAGGCCGGCCGGCTCGCCGACTCCCTCGCCGTGCTGACCGGCGCGCGCTCCGGGCGGCGCTGGGCCAAGCCCATCGTGATGGAGTCCATCCTGCGCGGCGCGATGGGCCGGATCAGCGGCTACCAGCGGGTACGGCTGCACTCGACGAGCCAGGTCGCGATCGCCGGCCACGCCGCCGAGGGCGTCATGCACGCGCTCGCCGAACTCCTCGACAACGCGGCCAACTTCTCGCCGCCGACCGCCGAGGTCCATGTGTACGTGGAGGAGGTGCCGGCCGGCATCGTCATCACCGTCGAGGACAGCGGCCTGGTGATGAGCGACGTCCAGTTGCGCCGCGCCGAACAGGCCGTCACGACGGTGCCCTCGGACCTCAGCGGTCTCTCGGGCACCCGGCTCGGGCTCGCGGTGGTCGGCAGGCTGGCGCGCAAGCACGGGCTGACGGTGTCGTTCCGGCCCTCGGCGCGGGGCGGCACGGGCGCGCTGATGATGCTCCCGCAGGACCTGGTCACGCAGGTGCGCCCGGGCGCGCCCGGACCGGCCCAGGACGTGGCGCCGCCGCCCGCGCCGCCCCGCGGGAAGGCCGCGACGGCGGTGTCCCCGGCCGCGGACACCGCCGGGGAACCGCCCCGGCCCGTACCCGCCCCGGCGGACGCACCGGCGGACGCACCGGCCGCGGACACCCCGGCCGCCGCCGCCCCCGGGACCGCCGCCCCCGGGACCGCCGCCCGTCCCGCCGCCGCGGAACCGGCCCCGGAACCCCCGCCCGAGCTGGGCGAGAGCGGGCTGCCCAAGCGGCGCCGCGGCCGTACGCTCGCCGCCTCGATGCGCCGTACCGGCGAGGGCGCGGCCGCCGCCCGCACCACCACGCCCCCCGCACCCCCCACCAGCCCGGCCGTCCAGGCGGCCCGGTTCAGCAGCTTCCGCAAGGCCGTACGGGACACTCCGCAGCGCCCGGCCACGACCACGCACCCGGATCCGGAAGGCGATTCCCGATGAACGGCACCCCCACCGACGAGAAGCTCAACTGGCTGCTGGACAGCCTGCTCCAGCGCACCCCCGGCGCCCGCCACGCGCTGGTCCTCTCCCGGGACGGCCTCAAGCTGTGCCGTACGCCCGAACTCTCCGTCGACCAGGCCGACCAGCTCGCCGCCATCGCGGCCGGCATCCAGAGCCTGTCGCACGGCGCGTCCGTCGAGTTCGGCAACGGACAGGGCGGCGTACGGTCCGCCATGGCCGAGTTCTACGGCGGCCTCCTGCTGATCGTGGAGGCCGGGGAGGGCGCCCATCTGGCCGTCGTCGCCGCCGAGGACTCCGATGTCGGCCTGGTCGGGCACAACATGAGCGAACTCGTCGAACAGCTCGGCGCGTACCTCAGCGCGCCCCCGCGCTCGTCGTCCGAGCCGTCCGCGCCCCCGACGCCGAGCACCACGGGCACGGGCGCCACGGGCTCCGTATGAGCGGCCCCGGTCCCGGCGGCCACTCCGGTCGCCCGGGGCGCCCCGGGCGGGACGAGTCCCCCGACCGGCTGTACACCCTCACCGGAGGGCGCAGCCGCTCCGACTCCGACACGTTCGACCTGGTGACCCTGGTGGTCGCGGAGTCCGATCCGACCCCGGGCATGCAGTCGGAGCACGTCTCGATCCTGCGCATGTGCCGGACCCCGACGGCCGTCGTGGAGATCGCCGCCCAGCTCCGCCTGCCGGGCAGCATCGTCCGGATCATGCTCGCCGATCTGCTCGACACGGGCCGGATCAGCGCTCGTCATCCCCGTACGGATCGCTCGGCCGGCCGGCTGCCCGATCCCCACATCCTGGAGCAGGTGCTCGTTGGACTCCGCAACCTTTGAACGGCCCTCCGGCCCCTCGCCGGCCGGTCCTTCCCTCGCCAGCACCGCCGACAACGGTCTGAAGATCGTCGTCGTCGGTGGTTTCGGCGTCGGGAAGACCACCATGGTCCGTTCCGTCAGTGAGATCCGTCCCCTCAACACCGAGGAGACGATGACCCGCGCGGGTGAGGGGATCGACGAGCTCGCCGACCTCGACGGGCTGAGCCGGAAGACCTCGACCACGGTCGCGTTCGACTTCGGCCGGATCTCCCTCGACAAGCGGTCGGTGCTCTACCTGTTCGGCGCACCCGGACAGGAACGTTTCTGGTTCCTCTGGGACCGGCTGTTCTCCGGAACGCTCGGCGCGGTGGTCCTCGTCGACACCCGCAGGCTCGCGGACTCCTGGTACGCGATCGACCGTCTGGAGCACCACGGCACGCCGTTCATCGTGGCGTGCAACGACTTCGGCGGGCCGCTCCACACCGAGGAGCAGATACGCGAGGCGCTGGACATCGCGCCGGACGTGCCGATGGTCGAGTGCGACGCGCGGGACCGTTCGTCCAGCAAGTACGTGCTGATCACGCTCGTGGAGCATCTGCACACCCTGTCCGCCCTGGCCGAGAAGGACGCGGCAGCGGCGGCGGACACGGCAGGACCGTCCCCGGAGGGCACACCGTGACCACGACGGACCAGGGCCCGGGCGGCGCCACCGGCTGCGGCCGGTTCGGGGAGGGCGCCGTCCCGCTCGGCAGCTCCCGCCACCGGACCGACCCCACCGGCCTCTACCGGGAGCTGCGGCGCGACCACGGCTCCGTCGCCCCCGTACTCCTCGACGGCGGCCTGCCGGCCTGGCTGGTCCTCGGCTACCGCGAGGTGCACCAGGTCACCGGCGACCCCGCGCTCTTCAGCCGCGACTCCGCCCTCTGGAACCAGTGGGACAACGTCCCCGCCGACTGGCCCCTGGCGCCGATGATCGGCCGCGACCAGCCGTCCGTCCTCTACACCGTCGGCGAACAGCACCGCCGGCGGGCCGGGATGATCAGCGACGCGCTGGAGGCGGTCGACCCGTTCGTCCTCAAGCGGTACGCCGAGGAGTTCGCCGACGAGCTGATCGACGGCTTCTGCACGGAGGGCCGTACGGAGATCATCTCCCGGTACGCCAAGCTCCTCCCCGTCCGGGTCCTCGCCAGGATCTACGGCTTCCCCGACGACCAGGGCCCCGCCATCGTCAAGGCGCTCAACGATCTGACCGACGGCAGCGAGGAGGCCCTGGCGGGCCAGCGCTTCCTCGCGGAGTCGGTGGCCACGCTGCTGCGGGAGAAGCATGTCGCGGGCGGCCACGACGTCGTCTCCCGGATGCTCCGCAACGACCGGGGCTTCACCGACACCGAGGTCGCCGAGGACCTGATGGTGATGATGGCGGCGGGCCACCAGCCCACCGCCGACTGGATCGGCAACTCGCTGCGGCTGATGCTCACCGACGACCGGTTCGCCGCCTCGCTCTCGGGCGGCCGGCACAGCGTCGCCGAGGCCATGAACGAGGTCCTGTGGGAGGACGCCCCGACCCAGAACGTCGCGGGCCGCTGGGCCACCCGCGACACCACCCTCGGCACCCGCCGTGTCAGGGCGGGCGACCTGCTGCTCCTGGGCATCGCGGGCGCCAACCACGACCCCCAGGTCCGTACCGACAGCTCCACGCTCACCGGCGGCAACAACGCCTACTTCTCCTTCGGGCACGGCGAGCACCGCTGTCCCTTCCCGGCCCAGGAGATCGCCGAGATCGTGGCCCGCGCGGGCATCGAGGTGCTGCTCGACCGGCTCCCCGACATCGATCTCGCCGTCCCCGCCGACGCGCTGACCTGGCGCCAGTCGCCGTGGCAGCGGGGGCTGTCGGAACTGCCGGTGCTCTTCGGCCCCACCCCGGCGTACGGACGCGCGGACTGACCCCCGACCCTTCCGGCTGACGGACCCGCTCACGGAGGCACGGCATGAACTGTCCCCACGCACACCGGACCGGTCCCGCCCCGGTCGTGCTCGATCCGCTCGTCACCGACCTGGACGCCGAGAGCGCCGCGCTCCGCGCCGCCGGCCCGCTGGCGCGCGTCGTGCTCCCCGGCGGCGTGGCCTGTTACGCGGTGACGCACCACGCCGAGGCGCGCCGGCTCCTCACCGATGCCCGGCTGGTCAAGGACATCGGGGTGTGGAGCGCCTGGCGGCGCGGCGAGATCCCGCCGGACTGGCCGCTGATCGGGCTCGCCGACCCGGGCCGCTCGCTGCTGACCGTGGACGGCCGGGACCACCGCCGGCTACGGGCGCTGGTCGCGCAGGCGCTGACCGTGCGGAGGGTGGAGCGGCTGCGCACCCGGATCGAGGAGCTGACGTCCGGCCTGCTGGACGGCCTCGCCGGGCGGTCGCCGGGGCCGGTCGACCTGAAGGCGGAGTTCGCGTACCGCCTGCCCATGAGCGTCGTCGGCGAGTTGATGGGCGTCGACCCCGCGGACCATCCCCGGCTGAAGGAGCTGTACGAGAAGTTCTTCTCCACGCAGACCCCGCCGGAGGAGGTCCCGGCGATGATGGCGGACCTCCGGAAGCTGTTCACCCGGGTGGTCGACACCAAGCGCGTGGCGCCGGGCGACGATCTGACCAGTGCGCTGCTCGCCGCCTCGGAGGACGGCGACCGGCTGACGGCGGACGAGATCCTGAACACCCTGATGGTGATGGTCGCGGCCGGCCACGAGACGACGATCACCCTGATCGTCAACGCCGTGGTGGCCCTGGAGACCCATCCGGAACAGCGCGCGCTCGTGCTGGCGGGCACGATCCCGTGGGAGAACGTGATCGAGGAGACCCTGCGCTGGTCCTCGCCCACCTCGCACGTCCTCTTCCGGTTCGCGACGCGGGACGTCGCGGTCGGTGGCTCCGTCCTCCCCGAGGGCGAGGCGCTGATCGTGTCCTACGGGGCGATCGGCCGTGACGAACAGCAGTACGGCCCGACGGCCGGCGCCTTCGACGCGACGCGCACCCCCAACCGCCACCTCTCCTTCGGCCATGGCCCGCACATCTGTCCGGGCGCGGCCCTCTCCCGTCTGGAGGCGGCCGTGGCGCTGCCCGCGCTGTACGCCCGCTTCCCCGGCCTGGGCCTCGCGGTACCGGCGACGGACCTCCGCAACAAGCCCGTGGTCACCCAGAACGATCTGTTCGACCTCCCCGTCCACCTGACGGCGCCATGAGCGCGCGGGACGATCAGGGACCTGACCACGGTGGCCGCGAAGATCGGACGAAGCTACGAACGGGAGTGCGATCCGGGGTGTCTCATCCGACGGACACGTTCCCGTCGCGTTGGGGGAACGGCTAGGCTCCGGCCCGTGGCCGATATCCAGATTCCCGCTGACATCAAGCCCGCCGACGGCCGTTTCGGCGCAGGCCCCTCCAAGGTGCGGACGGAGGCGGTGGACGCGCTGGCCGCCACCGGCACCTCTCTCCTCGGCACGTCCCACCGGCAGGCCCCGGTGAAGAACCTGGTCGGCTCCGTACGCTCCGGGGTGAGCAGCCTCTTCTCGCTGCCCGAGGGGTACGAGGTGATCCTGGGCAACGGCGGCTCCACCGCCTTCTGGGACATCGCGACGCACGGACTGATCGACGCCAAGTCGCAGCACCTCTCCTTCGGTGAGTTCTCCTCCAAGTTCGCCAAGGCGGCCAAGCTCGCGCCGTGGCTCGCCGACCCGACCGTCATCTCCGCCGACCCCGGCTCGCACCCGGACCCGGTCGCCGAGCCGGGCACGGACGTCTACGCCTTCACCCACAACGAGACCTCCACGGGTGTCGCGGCCCCCGTCGAGCGGGTCGCGGGCGCCGACGAGGGATCGCTGGTCCTGGTCGACGCGACGTCCGGCGCGGGCGGTCTGCCGGTGGACATCACCGAGACGGACGTCTACTACTTCGCCCCTCAGAAGTCCTTCGCCGCCGACGGCGGCCTGTGGATCGCCGTCTTCTCGCCGGCCGCCCTGGAGCGCGCCGCCCGTATCCACGGCTCGGGCCGCCATGTCCCGGAGTTCTTCTCGCTGCCGACGGCGATCGACAACTCGCTGAAGAACCAGACGTACAACACCCCGGCGCTCTCCACGCTCTTCCTCCTCAACGAGCAGCTCACCTGGCTCAACTCGCAGGGCGGCCTGGACTGGGCGGTGAGCCGTACGGCCGCCTCCTCCCGGAACCTGTACGGCTGGGCCGAGGCGTCCAAGTACGCCACCCCGTTCGTGGTCGACGCGGCGAAGCGTTCGCAGGTCATCGGCACGATCGACTTCGACGACGAGATCGACGCGAGCGCGGTGGCCAAGGCGCTGCGCGCCAACGGCATCGTCGACACCGAGCCGTACCGCAAGCTCGGCCGCAACCAGCTCCGCGTGGCGATGTTCCCGGCGATCGACCCGGCGGACGTCGAGGCCCTGACGACCTGCATCGACTACGTCATCGAGCGCCTCTGACACCGCACCACCCCCGCCGGTCCCGTTCCGGCGGTTCCCGTGGTCCGTGCGCGGGCCCCGGCGCCAGGCGCGCCGGGGCCCGACGCAGTTCCTGCGCCGCAGCCGCTGGTAGCCGAGGTACAGCACGGCCCCCACGGCGAGCACGATCGCCCCGAACGTGGCGTTCCCCGTCTGCCCGCTCCCGGAGGCGCCCGTACCGCTGTCGCCGGACGAGGAACTTCCGCCTCCGGACGAGGCGTTGCCGCCCGATTCCTTGTTCAGGTCCACCCGGACGACACCGCTCCGGCTGCCCTCCGAGCCGAACATCAGCGCGCTGCCGTCCGTCGTGTACGTCACCGACTCCGCCTGCCGCTGGATGGGCGCCCGCACCCGGTGGTCCGCGCCGAGGCGGCCGTCCTTCCAGGCGTAGGCGCGGGCACTGAAGTACGAGCGCAGCGTCAACTCCTCGCCGTCCGGCGAGAACGCCCCGTCCGTCACCCACGGCACCTCGCCGATCCGCCGGAAGGTGTTCGTACCGGACGAGGACAGCTCCGCGGGGCCCTCGTACAGCCCGCCGCCGTCCTCGTTCTTCGACGCGATGTAGACGCGCCCGGTCTTCGGGTGGACCATCATCGCCTCGGCGTCGCGCGCCCCGTCGGCGTACTCGACGGTGAACTGCGTGGCCCGCACGGTGGCGTCCTCAAGCCGCTTCGGTTCGGGGAAGCGGTAGATCCAGACGTGGTCCCAGGTCCCGTTGAGGTTGTCGCCGATGTCACCGACGTAGACGTTCCCGTCGGACCCGATCGAAATGGCCTCCACGTCCCGGGGCTTGCCGACGCCCCGCATGGTGATCGTCGCGACGGTCTCGCCGGTACGGGAGTCCACGGCGTACACCTGCGGCCCGTAACCGCTGTCGTTGTGCGTCCAGTACACGCCGGGGTGCAGCCGGCTGGCGGCCAGTCCGCTGGACTCGGTGATCCGCTCGTCCTCGATCGTGAAGCTCTGGTCGGGCTTCCCGTCGTCGGCGTGGGCCGTGGCCGGCCCCCACAGCCCCGACAGGGACACGAGCACCACCACGGCCGGCAGCGCGGCGACGGCTCCGGAACGGCGGCCACGACCGCGCGAGGGAAAACGCATCCCCCCAGCCTGCCACCCCCCGTAGCGTGGCGTGCCATGACCTCCGTCCCCGCCTCCCCGCCGGTCCATCCGCCCATCGAGCCGTACGACCACGGGATGCTCGACGTCGGCGACGGCAACCACCTGTACTGGGAGGTCAGCGGCGCCCCTCGGGGCAGGCCCGCGCTCGTCGTGCACGGCGGCCCCGGGTCGGGGAGCCACCCGTACACCCGCCGGTACTTCGACCCCGGGCGCCATCGTGTCGTCCTCTTCGACCAGCGCAACTGCGGGCGCAGCACCCCGCACGCGAGCGATCCCGCCACCGACCTGCGGCACAACACCACGGACCATCTCGTCGCCGACATGGAGCGGCTGCGGAGCCGTCTCGGGATCGAACGCTGGCTGCTGTTCGGCGGTTCGTGGGGATCCACGCTGATCCTCGCCTACGCGCAACGGCACCCCGAGCGCGTCTCCGGGATCGTCATCTCCGGCGTCACGGCCACCCGCCGCTCGGAGATCGCCTGGCTGTACGGGGGCGCCGGACGGCTCTTCCCCGAGCAGTGGGACCGCTTCCGCGAGGGCGCCGGCGCCCTCGCGGAGCCGAGCCGTCCGGCCGGGGAGGGAGCGGCCGTCCCCGAAGGCATGGACCACCGTACGGCCGCCGCGCTCCCCCTCGTCGCCGCCTACGCGCGCCTGATGGAGAGCCCCGACCCCGCCGTACGGGAGCGGGCCACCCTCGACTGGTGCGCCTGGGAGGACGCCGTGCTCTCCCGGGAGCCGCACGGCGCCCCCACCCCGTACGCCGACCGGCCGCCCGCGCACCAGCAGGCGTTCGTCCGGATCTGCGCGCACTACTTCTCCCACGGAGCCTGGCTGGCGGAGGGCGCCCTGCTGCGCGACGCGCACCGGCTGGCCGGCGTCCCCGGGGTCCTCGTCCACGGGCGGCACGATCTGGCGGGGCCGCTCGGCACCGCCTGGGAGCTGGCCCGCGCCTGGCCGGACGCCCGGCTGACCGTGATCGACGACGCGGGCCACCAGGGGAGCGCCGAGGCGCGGCGCGCGGTGCGGGCGGCGATCGACGCGCTCATGGGCTGAGCCGTACCACCGTTCCCCGCCGTTTCACACCACCCACCGCGTCAACCGCGCGCATCACGCCGGGAACCAGGGGTTGCTTCGAGTGCGCTCGAACGCGTTGGCTGTGGGGTCATGGAGTACACGCAGCTCGGACGCACCGGACTCAAGGTCAGCCGACTCGTCCTCGGGACGATGAACTTCGGACCCCTCACCAACGAGGCCGACAGTCACACCATCATGGACGCCGCGCTCGACGCGGGCATCAATTTCTTCGACACCGCGAACGTCTACGGCTGGGGCGAGAACAAGGGCCGCACCGAGGAGATCCTCGGCACCTGGTTCGCCAAGGGCGGCGACCGCCGCGACAAGGTCGTCCTCGCCACCAAGGTCTACGGGAACATGGCCGGCGACGGCGATGTCTGGCCCAACCACGACAAGCTCTCCGCGCTCAACATCCGGCGCGCGGTCGACGCGAGCCTCAAGCGGCTCCAGACCGACCACATCGACCTGTACCAGTTCCACCACATCGACCGCTCCACCCCGGTCGAGGAGATCTGGCAGGCCATCGACACCCTGATCCAGCAGGGCAAGATCCTCTACGCGGGCTCGTCCAACTTCCCCGGCTGGAAGATCGCCCAGACCAACGAGACCGCCCGCCGCCTCGGCTCGTACGGCCTGGTCAGCGAGCAGTGCCTCTACAACCTGGTCGAGCGCCGCGCCGAGATGGAGGTCATCCCGGCCGCGCAGGAGTACGGGCTCGGGGTCATCCCGTGGTCGCCGCTCGGCGGCGGTCTGCTGGGCGGAGTGATCAAGAAGGAGGTGCAGGGCGGGCGGCGCGCCGCGGGCCGGGCAGCCGACGCCCTCGCCGACACCGCGACCCGCGCGCGGATCCAGTCGTACGAGGACCTGCTCGACAAGCACGGCATCGACCCGGGCGAGGCGGCGCTGGCCTGGCTGCTCACCCGTCCGGGCGTGACGGGCCCGATCGTCGGCCCGCGCACGCTCGAACAGCTCGAATCGGCCGTACGCGCCGTCGACGTCACGCTCTCCGAGGAGGTCCTGTCGGCGCTGGACGAGATCTTCCCGGGTCCGGGGCCGTCGCCGGAGGCCTTCGCCTGGTAGCCCAGGCTCCGGCCCCGGCTCCGGCCGGCGGAGGCCGCTGAAGCCGGGTGAACGGCGGTGGCGGTCGGCGGGGCCCTGTGCCGGACAGGGCTCAGCCGACCGCGGCCGCCACGGCGATGATCGCGAACATCAGCACGAGCACGGCGGCCATGATGCGGTTTCGGGTTTTCGGGTCCACGGGTCCGAGCCTAACCGCCCGGTCCGGCAGAACCGGCGCCCGGGTGGACCGGACGGCCCCGGCCGAGCGGACAGCGCGCGATCGGCTCGTACCGGGGCCGCTCGCCCGCCACCCCGGAGACCGGCAGCCGGCTCCGTACGAGAACCAGCTCGGACACGTCCCACGCCCGGCCCTCGAAGCCCGTCAGGGCCTCCACGTACGGCTCCAGATCGACCTCGCGCCCGGCGGCGCCACGGGCCAGCGTGAGGTGCGCGCGGTAGGAGTGGTGCCGCTCGTCCATCGGCACCCCGGCCCGGCGCGCGGCGGCGCCGGCCCGCTCCGCGAGGAGCCGCAGCTCGTCGATGCCCCCGGCGGCGCCGGCCCACAGCGTACGGCCGCCGAAGTGCCCGCCCCCGCGCACCCGGAGCCGGAACGGCTCGGTCCGGTACGCCGCCCGCTCCAGCCGTACGGTCAGCTCGGGCAGCAGCGCCGCGTCGACCTCCCCCATGAAGGCCAGCGTGAAGTGCCGCCCCTCCTGCCCGGTCCACCGCAGCCGGTCGGCCCCGGGCAGGTCGCGCAGACGCCGTACGGCATCGGCCAGTTCGACGGCGGCCGGGGCGGGCGGCAGGACGGCGGCGAAGAGTCTGAGCGTCGTCGGGCTCGTCGTGGAACTCATGGAGGGGATTCTGCCGGGCGTACGGCCTACCGGACGGCACGCCGTCACTGTGCGTAGCGTCGAAGGGCGGAAAAGCGGGCCCCGGCGGCCTCCGCCCGCCCCGGGCCCCCCCCGCCCCCAACGGGGACGGGCCCAGGGCCCCGGGCCCCGGGGCCCGCGGCCCGCGCGGGGGGGTTTGGGGGGGGGTTAGGGTAGGACTCCATGTGCGGCCGTCCGCCGCGCAGGTCGACCTTGAGCCGTACCCCCACCACCCGGGTGAGGACCAGGCCGATCGCCGCCGCCGCGAGCAGGGAGACCACGCCGCCCGTGGCGAAGCCGACGCGGGCGCCGTAGGTGTCGGTGACCCAGCCGAGGAGCGGGCCGCCTATGGGGGTGCCGCCGACGAAGACCATCATGTAGAGGCTCATCACGCGGCCCCTCATCTCCGGGTCCGCGGCCATCTGGACGCTCGTGTTGGCGCTGATGTTCGTCGTCAGCCCGATCATGCCGATCGGCAGGAGCAGCAGCGAGAACATCCAGACGGACGGCGAGAAGGAGACCACGATCTCCAGCAGGCCGAAGGCCATCGCCGCCAGGATCAGCAGCCGGACGCGGCTGGAGCGGCGGCGTGCGGCGAGCAGGGCACCGGCGAGGGAGCCGGCGGCCATCAGGATGTTGAAGAAGGCGTAGAGCCCGGCTCCGCCCTCGAAGACCTCGTGCGCGAAGGCCGTCAGCCAGATCGGGAAGTTGAAGCCGAACGTGCCGATGAAGCCGATGAGGACGATCGGCCAGATCAGGTCGGGACGGCCGCGTACATAGCGGAGCCCTTCTCTGAGCTGCCCCTTCGCACGCGGTACCTGGACGGACCGGTGCAGTTCGTGCGGGCGCATCACCAGCAGCCCGATGAGCGGGGCCAGGAAGGAGACGCCGTTCAGCATGAACGCCCAGCCGCTGCCCACGGTGGTGATCAGCACACCGGCGACGGCGGGTCCGACCAGCCGGGCCGACTGGAAGTTGGCCGAGTTGAGGCTGACCGCGTTGCGCAGTTGGTCCGGGCCGACCATCTCGGAGACGAAGGACTGGCGGGTCGGGTTGTCGACGACCGTGACCATGCCGAGCAGGAACGCGAGCAGATAGACATGCCAGACCTGGACATGCCCGGAGAGCGTCAGCACGGCGAGGGAGACGCCGCACAGGCCCAGCGCGGCCTGGGTGAAGAGCAGGAGTTGGCGCTTCGGGTAGCGGTCGGCGATGACGCCGCCGTAGAGGCCGAAGAGCAGCATCGGCAGGAACTGGAGGGCCGTCGTGATGCCGACGGCGGCGGAGGAGCCGGTGAGGCTCAGGACCAGCCAGTCCTGGGTGACGCGGGACATCCACGTACCGATGTTGGAGACGACGGCGCCCGTCGCGAACAAGCGGTAGTTGCGGATCTTCAGCGAGGAGAAGGTTCCGCCGGCGGCCGGCTTGCTCCCGGTGGAGTCGTCACAGCCGGTCGCGCCGGTGTCCGTACAGCCGGTCGGGTCGGTACGGCCGGTCGGGTCCGTACGGCCGGCCGGGTGAGCGGCGGCGGAGTCCGGGGAGGCGGGAGGGAGCGGTTCGGTGCGGCCGAGGGGGCCGGTGCCGTCCGTGGAGCCTATGGCGTCCGGGTCGTCCGCCTCGGGGATGGTGCCCTCGGGCGGAACGGCGTCAGGGGTGGTGCCGACGCGGGTGGTGGTGACGCGGGTGGTGCTGTCGTGGGTGGATTGCGGTGCGGGGGCGGAGTCTGCTCCGGATCCCGTACTCAATGGGGGTTCGCCTCCTTACAGCGCGCGGTCTACAAATGGGCGAGCTTCTCCAGCACGGGAGCGGCAGCGCGCAGCTTCGCCCACTCGTCCTCGTCCAGGCCCTCGGCAAGGGTCGCCAGCCAGACGTTGCGTTTACGGCGGCTCTCTTCGAGCATCGCCTCGGCCCGCTCAGTCTGGCTGACCACCTTCTGCCGACGGTCGTCGGGATGCGGCTCAAGCCTGACAAGACCTTTCGCCTCCAGCAACGCGACGATGCGGGTCATCGACGGCGGCTGCACATGCTCCTTGCGGGCCAGCTCGCCCGGCGTGGCGGAGCCACAGCGCGCGAGCGTGCCCAGGACCGACATCTCGGTCGGGGACAGCGACTCGTCCACACGTTGGTGCTTCAGTCGCCGGCCCAGCCGCATGACGGCGGAGCGGAGAGCGTTCACGGCGGCGTCGTTCTCGTTCTCGTCACCGTGGGGCAGGTCAGGCATGTATTTAGCTTAACTCATTACCCAAGCTAAATACCACCGGGGCGCAGCACGACTCCGAGCGGGATCGCGGACCGGCCGGGCGGGGCGGACGGGCGGACCGACCGGGCGGGCGGGCGGGCGGACCGACCGGGCGGGCGGGCGGGCGGACCGACGCGGGGCGGCAGGGGAACAACAGCGGGGCAGATCACCCGTACGAGTGAGATTGAGGCAGAAAGCGTCCCGCCGGGCGGCGTGCGCCCCCGACTCTGGTGCGTATGGGATCGACAGTGCTCAGCCTGCGGATCGACGGTGAGCTGCTCGACCGGATCCGCCACCATGCCGCCATACGCGGAATGAGCGTCCAGGACTATGTGACCCGGACGCTCATCCGTGACGACTTCGACGAACGCTTCAACGCGTCCGTCGACGAGACGGAACGGTTCTACGGCGTGCCGTGACCGGCCCGGCCGCCCGCCCCGGAGGGGACGGACGGGAGCCGGTCAGGTCAGGTCAGGTCAGGCCCAGCGCCGGCATCGCGTAGTAGAAGACGAAGACCGCCGAGACGATGTACAGCGCCGCCGGCACCTCGCGGCCCCGACCGGTCGCCAGGCGCAGCACGCTGAAGGTGATGAAGCCGATCCCGATGCCGTTGGTGATCGAGTACGTGAACGGCATCATCACCATGGCCAGGAAGGCCGGCACGGCGATCGTGAAGTCGCTCCAGTCGATGTCCCGTACGGAGCCGGCCAGGATCAGGAAGCCCACCGCGATCAGTGCGGGCGTCGCCGCCTGCGACGGGACCATCGTCGCCAGCGGGGTGAGGAAGAGCGCCACCGCGAAGAGCAGGCCCGTCACCACCGACGCCAGCCCGGTCCTGGCGCCCTCGCCGACGCCCGCCGTGGACTCCACGTAACAGGTGTTGGCCGAGGCGGAACCCGCGCCGCCCGCCGCGACCGCGATGCCGTCGACGAAGAGGACCTTGTTCATCCCGGGGAGGTTGCCGTTCTTGTCCATCAGCTTGGCCTCGTCCCCGACGCCGAGGATCGTGCCCATCGCGTCGAAGAAGCACGAGAGCAGCACGGTGAAGACGAAGAGCGCGCCGGTGAGGATGCCGACCTTCTCGAAGCCGCCGAAGAGACTGACCTGCCCGATCAGGCCGAAGTCCGGGCCCGCGACCGGGTTGCCGGGCCACTTGGGCACCGTCAGGCCCCAGTTCGGCACCGTGGTGACCGCGTTGACGATCATCGCGAGGACCGTCATGGCGACGATGGAGATCAGGATCGCGCCCGGCACCTTGCGGATGATCAGTGCGAGGGTGAGCAGCACACCGATGGCGAAGATGAGGATCGGCCAGCCTTGCAGATGACCGTTCCCGCCGAGCTGGAGGGGCACGGTGGTCTGGGCGACGTCCGGGATACGGGAGACGAACCCGGAGTCGACCAGCCCGATCAGCATGATGAAGAGGCCGATACCGATCGCGATGCCCTTGCGCAGCCCCAGCGGTACGGCGCTCATCACCCGCTCGCGCAGTCCGGTGGCGACCAGCAGCATCACCAGCAGACCCGCGAGGACGACCATGCCCATGGCGTCCGGCCAGCTCATCCGGGGTGCCAGTTGCAGGGCGACGACGGTGTTGACGCCGAGGCCGGCCGCGAGGGCGATCGGCACATTGCCGATGACGCCCATCAGGAGCGTGGAGAACGCGGCGGTCAGCACGGTCGCGGTGACGAGCTGGCCGTTGTCGAGCTGGTGCCCGTACATGTCCTTCGCGCTGCCGAGAATGATCGGGTTCAGCACGATGATGTAGGCCATCGCGAAGAAGGTGGCGAGGCCGCCCCGTACCTCACGGCCGATCGTGGAGCCGCGCTCCGAGATCTTGAAGAAACCGTCGAGCCCGCCGGACTGCTGCCCGGGGTTCGGCGGCTGGGCGTCGGAACCGACCGGAGCGGTGGCCGAGGAAGGCATGCGGGACCTCAGACGTCAGACGAGGGAGAGGACTGGGTGGGGGCGGGGCGGAGGTGGGGCGGAGCTGCGGCACAACTTGATCAGACTGATGTGTTCATAGGATTTCCATTGGATGTTCGAACGAACAAAACCAGACACCCACAAACCGTTTCAGTATGAACAGATCAGACGAAGATCGCTATCTCCGCGCGTAGACCCTTGAGCCGCCTGCCCTCCGGTCCCCGGCCACCCCCACTTACACTGATCCCATGACCGGTTCTACGCCCCAGCGCGCCGCGCCCGAGCCTCTGGAGGGGCCGGTCGTCGGCACCGTCACGGGCGGCACGATCATCTGGTTCGCCCTCTTCCTCGTCCAGCTCCCGTTCTACGGCTGGTACAGCGACCACGGACACGCCTGGTGGATCTGGACCTGCCTGGCCGGCGCCGGGCTCGGACTCATCGGGATCTGGTACGTACGGGGGCGGGACGCGGCGCTCAAGCGCGCGGCCGCCGGCGACGACGAGGACGACGCGGAGGGGAACGGGCCCGCGCCCGGCCCCGGCGGGGCGTGAGGCGGGCGTGACCCCTACATCTGTCCCCCGGCTCTCCTGCCCAGGGACGATTCCTGCCACGAACCGTCGTACCGGGGTCTGATCTTCGCCCCGGCCGGCGGGTGGCGGGGCCCTCCCCGCCGTACCGTCGGAGCATGACGCAGCGGGCGAAGATCAACACCAATGGCGCGGTTACCCCCGGCGGCCCGCGGGGGGGGGGGGGGGGGGCCGGCGGGTGCGGGGTGGCGGGGGGCCCCGGGGCGGGGGCCCCCGCCCCCGCCCACGACCC
>NZ_JBHZDA010000015.1:97707-104878 GCF_042755665.1 Streptomyces sp. NPDC059142 | reverse complement strand
CGCCGGCCGGGCCGTCCTCCGCCAGCACCCGCCCGGCCACCGCGAACGCCGAACGGGCGGCGGGGACACCGCAGTAGACCGCCGACTGGAGGAGCGCGGCGCCGATCTCGTCCGGGGTCAGCCCGCCTCGGACGGCGGCCCGTACCTGGGTCGCCAGCTCGTCGTGGTGGCCCTGTGCCACCAGCGCCGTCAGGGCGATCAGATGGCGTTCGCGCCGGGGGAGGGTCGGGTCGGTCCAGATCTCCCCCCACGCGCAGCGCGAGACGAAGTCGTGGAAGCGCGCCGTGAACGCGGTGGTCCCGGCCTCCGTCCGCGCCACGTGCGCGTCGCCCAGCACCTCACGGCGGACCCGCTCCCCGCTGGGCGGCGCACCGCCCAGATGGGCCCGCAGCGCGGCCGTCACGGCCTCCGGGCGCTCGGCGGGGGCCAGATGCGCGGCGCCCGGCAGCTCGACGAGCGCGGCCCCCGGCACCCCGTCCGCGATCTCGCGGGAGTGCGCGGGCGGCGCCGCCGGATCCTCCCGGCCCGCGACGACCAGGGTCGGCGCGGTGACGGTGGGGAGCAGGTCGCGGATGTCGTACGCGCCCAGCGCCTCGCAGCACGCGGCGTACCCGGCGGGGTCGGCGCCGCGTACGTCGTCGACCAGCGCCGCCACCGTGAACCCCGGGGTGAACCAGCGGCTCGGCGACGCCCGCGCGATCCCGGCCATGCCCTCCCGGCGCGCGAGCGCGGCGCGCTCCTCCCACGGCCCCCGGGCGCCGAAGTGCGCCGAGGAGCAGATCACCGCCAGGCTGCTGATCCGCTCCGGGGCGTGCGTGGCGAGATGCAGCCCGACGGCGCCGCCGAGGGAGACCCCCGCGTACGCGAACCGCTCCAGGGCGAGCGAGTCGGCGAGCGCCAGCACGAGCCGCGCGAGATCGGCGACCGTCGCCCCGGGGCCGATCAGCGCGGCGTCGGAACCGCCGTGGCCCGGCAGGTCCCACCGTACGACCCGGTGGGAGACGGCGAGTTCGGGCACGACACCGTCCCAGAGCGCCAGCGAGGTGCCGAGCGAGGGGCCCAGCAGCAGCGGGGGCGCGCCGGCGGGCCCCTCGGCGCGGTGGTGCAGTCCCGCGACGCCGGCCGCGGCGGTCCCTTCCCGGTCCGAAGGTGGCTGCGAAGGGTTCTCCGAAGGGGTCAACGTCGCTCCAGGGCACGGTCGGTGAGGGGTCCGGCGCTGCCGGTGTACCGGGTGGGGTCGGTGAGTCCGCCGAGATCCAGCCCGGCGAGGGCGGGTTCGTCGGCGAGCACCGCGGTGAGGACGGCGGCGAGCGTCGTGGAGCCGGTACGGGTACGCCGCGCCGCCTCGGTGAGCAGCGCCTGGGCGCGGGCCCGGCCGACGAGCGGGGCGAGTACGGCCGACAGCCGCTCCGAGACGATCAGCCCGTCGGTGAGGTACAGGTGGGCGCGCATGACGTCGGCGTGGACCCGTATCCCCTCGGCGAGTTCCGCCGCGTCCCGTGCCGCGCCGCCGGCCAGCCGGAGCAGATCGCGCAGCGGTTCCCACTCGGCGTGCCAGGCGCCCGCGGGCCGTTCGTCCTCGGCGGTCAGCGAGCCGAGGAGCGTCGCGGCGAGGGCGGGCGCGCGCCGGGCGGCGGCGGTGATCAGCGTGGCCCGTACGGGGTTCGCCTTGTGCGGCATGGCGGAGGAGCCGCCGCCCGCGCCCTCGGACAGCTCACCGATCTCGGTGCGGGAGAGGGTGAGGACATCGGCGGCCGGTTTGCCGAGCGCGGCGGCCGTGAAGGCGAGGGCGGTGGCGAGATCCGCGACGGGGGTACGGAGCGTGTGCCAGGGCAACGCCGGTTCCACCAGGCCGAGTTCGGCGGCGAAGGCGGCGGGCAGCCGCAGCGCCGCCGCCGCGTCCCGGGGCCGCCCGCCATCCGTCCCGCCCGCCGTCCCGCCGTCCATCGCACGGTCCGTCCCGTGGCCCGTCTCCTGGCCGTACGCAGCGAAGGCCGCCAACGTACCGGCCGCGCCGCCCAGTTGGACGGGGAGCGTGGCCCGGACCGCGCGCAGCCGGTCGCGGGCGTCCAGCACCAGGCTCCGCCAGCCCGCCGCCTTCAGCCCGAAGGTGGTCGGGACCGCGTGCTGGGTCAGGGTGCGGCCCGGCATCACCGTGTCGCGGTGCTCGGCCGCCAGCCGCGCCAGCGCCCGTTCCGTACGGTCCAGATCCGCCAGGACCGGCTCCAGCGTCCGCACGGCCACCAGCATCGCCGCGGTGTCCAGGATGTCCTGGCTGGTCGCGCCCCGGTGGACGTACGGCGCGTACGCGGCCGGCAGCGCGGCGGTGAGCGCGGCCACCAGCGGTATCACCGGATTGCCGCCGTCGCGGGCGCGCAGCGCGAGATCCCGGGCGTCGGGGCGCGCCGCGTCGCAGGCCGCGCCGACCGCCCGCGCCGCCTCCCCGGGGGCCAGCCCCAGCGCCGCCTGCGCGCGGGTCAGCGCGGCCTGCGCGTCCAGCATCGCCCGGAGGAACGCGGTGTCCCCGGTGGCGGCCTCGGCGCGGCTGCCGGCCCGGCCCGGGGCGAGCAGCCCGGCGTCCAGCGGTCCCGCGCCGTCGGCGCCGGGGGTGTCCGCGCCGGGCGCGCCGCCGCCGGATGTGTCGTACAGGCTCACCGGAACTCCAGAAAGACCGTCTCCCCTTCGCCCTGAAGGCGGATGTCGAAACGGTACGTGCGCGGCGCCCCGGACTCGGGAGCGGCGACCAGCGTGGCGCGCCGCCCGTCGTCCAGAGAGGTCAGCAGCGCGTCCCCGGTGTCCGCCAGATAGGCGCGGGTGTAGAGGTGGTGGAGGAGGCCACGGGCGAAGACCGCGACGCTGATGTAGGGGACACCGCCCGGCGGCAGCGTACGGACCGCCCAGTGCCCGTCGGCGTCGGTCGGCACCCGCCCGAAGCCGGTGAAGCCGACCCCGTCGCGGCCGACGACCCGGCCGGTGACGGGGTCGTGGCGCAGCGACCCCGGCCGCCCGGCGCGCGAGCCGTCCGGCGCGGGCTGCCAGGTCTCGACCAGCGCGTCGGGGACGGGGCGGCCCGCGCCGTCGTAGACATGTCCGTGCAGGGTGAGGGTGTCGGGGTGGCCGGCCGGGGCGATCTCGCCGCCGCCCGCGAAGGGCAGGGCGTATCCGTAGAACGGCCCGACCGTCTGGGACGGCGTCGGCCCGAGGGGATGGGATCCGGAGCCGGACGGGGCGGGTGCGGACGCGGGCATCAGTGGTCGCCGCCTTCCTCGAAGAGCGTGGCGGACGGCCCGTCCAGCACGATGTCCCAGCGGTAGCCGAGGGACCATTCGGGCACGGACAGCCCATGGTCGTACGCCGCCACCAGCCGGGCCCGCGCCGACGCGTCGGTCACCGACTGGAGGACCGGGTCGTACGGGAAGATCGGGTCGCCGGGGAAGTACATCTGGGTGACCAGACGCTGGCTGAACGCCGTACCGAAGAGCGAGAAGTGCAGATGCGCGGGGCGCCAGGCGTTGACGTGGTTGCGCCACGGGTAGGCACCCGGCTTGATCGTGGTGAACCGGTAGCCGCCCTCGTCGTCCGTCAGACACCGCCCGAACCCGGTGAAGTGCGGGTCCAGCGGCGCCGGATGCTGGTCGAGCTGGTGCGCGTACCGGCCGGAGGCGTTGGCCTGCCACAACTCCACGAGCTGGCCGCGCACCGGCCGCCCCGCCCGGTCGAGCACCCGGCCCGAGACGGTGATCCGCTCGCCGAGCGGCTCGCCCGCGTGCTGCCGTGTCAGATCGTGGTCGAGCGCGGTGACGTCGGTGACGCCGAACGCGGGCCCCGTCAGCTCCACGGCCTCCGGGTCCCGCAGCGGGATCAGCGGCTGTTCCGGATGGCGCAGCCGGCTGCTGCGGTACGGCGGGTAGTCGCGCGGCGGGTGGTCCCCGCCGGCGGACGCCGCCCGCGCCTTGGCGACCTCGGCGTCCATCTCGCGCTGGCTCAGCCCGTCGGGCAGGGGAGTGCTGGTCACAGGGCGGCTCCGTGGGTACGGGGATGCGGCTGGACAGGGACGGGGGTACGGACCTCGGCGGCGGTCCTGCGGACGATCTCGGCGGCAGTGACCCCGGGCGCGCACTCCACCAGCACCAGCCCGTCGCCGGTGACGTCGAGCACCCCCAGATCGGTGATGATCCGGTCGACGCACCCCCGGCCGGTCAGCGGCAGGGAGCACTCCTGGAGGATCTTCGGGCCGCCGTCCTTGGCGGTGTGCGTCATCACGACGATGACCGTGCGCGCGCCGTGGACCAGGTCCATCGCCCCGCCGATACCGGTGATCAGCTTGCCGGGGACGGCCCAGTTGGCGAGATCGCCCCGGGCGGACACCTGCATCGCGCCCAGCACGGCGACATCGATGTGGCCGCCGCGGATCATGCCGAAGGAGAGCGCGGAGTCGAAGTACGAGGCCCCGGGCAGGACGGTGACGGTCTCCTTGCCCGCGTTGATCAGATCCGGGTCGACGGCGTCCTCCGCCGGGTACGGGCCGACACCGAGGATGCCGTTCTCCGACTCCAGCACCACCTCCACGCCGTCCGGGAGGTGGTTGGGGATCAGCGTCGGCAGACCGATGCCGAGATTGACGTAACCGCCGTCCGGGAGGTCGCGCGCGGCCCGCGCGGCCATCTCCTGCCTCGTCCAGGCCATCAGCCGCGCACCGTCCTCTTCTCGATCCCCTTGTCGGCGGCCTGTTCCGGGGTGAGCGCCACGACACGCTGCACGAAGATCCCCGGAAGGTGCACCTCGTCCGGCGGGATCCCGCCGGGCTCCACCAGCTCCTCCACCTCGGCGACGGTCACCCGGCCCGCCATGGCGGCGAGCGGGTTGAAGTTGCGGCTGGACTTGGCGAAGACCAGATTTCCGTGCCGGTCGCCCTTCGCGGCGCGCACGAGCGCGAAGTCGGTACGGATGCCGCGCTCCAGCACGTACTCCGTACCGTCGAAGTCCCGCACCTCCTTGGCCGGGGAGGCGAGCGCGACACCGCCCCGGCCGTCGTACCGCCAGGGCAGCCCGCCCTCCGCGATCTGGGTGCCGACCCCGGCCGGGGTGTAGAAGGCGGGGATGCCGCAGCCGCCGGCCCGCAGCCGTTCGGCGAGGGTGCCCTGCGGGATCATCTCGACCTCGATCTCACCGGCGAGGTACTGCCGGGCGAACTCCTGGTTCGCCCCGATGTACGAGCCGGTCACCCGGGCGATACGGCCCGCGGCCAGCAGCACGGCCAGCCCCGAGTCCAGCGCGCCGCAGTTGTTGGAGACCACGGCGAGATCGCGCACACCGCGCGCGTACACCGCCTTGATCAGCTCGTTCGGCACCCCGCTCAGACCGAAGCCGCCCACGGCGAGCGACACCCCGTCCCCGAGGTCGGCCACGGCCTCCGCGGCGCCGGCGACCACCTTGTCCATGCGTGAAGCCCCTCTCCCGCGGCGCCCGCCCCGGCGTCCGGCGCCCCGCGCGGCATACGTCCCAGGGCGCCAGATACTCAGGGCACTGACTATCTCGTCAAGATTTCACTCAAGCTGCCATCCGGCCCCACATCCGTCAAGAGCGGAAGCGGGGCGCCGTCGGGGCGCGTATCGTTCAGTACAAGGACGAAATCTCGCCGGGGAGAGCGCCCGGTGTCGCGCAGCCCGAGGAGCACACCATGGCCGCGGTGGACCTGACCACGCACCCCGGGCATCTCGCCCGCCGTCTCCAGCAGGCGCACTACCTGCTGTGGAACACGATGGTCTCCGAGGAGACCACCTCGCCGCAGTTCGCCGTGCTCAACGCCCTCGTCGCGGAACCGGGCCTCGACCAGCGCACCGCCGGGGAACGGGTCGGCCTGGACCGCTCCACCATCGCCGAGGTGGTCACCCGGCTGAGCCGCCGCGGCCTGGTCGACAAGGTGCGCGACCCCCAGGACGGCCGCCGCTTCATGCTGCGCGCCACCGACGACGGCGAGCGGGCGCACCGCAGGCTGGCGCTGCGCGCCGCCCGGATGAACCAGGTCTTCCTCGGCCCCCTCACCCCCGCCGAGCAGGAGGTCTTCGTCGATCTGCTCCGGCGGGTCTCCGAGGCGGCGGAGAGCCTGCGCGACCCCGTGGCGCCGGCGGCGCGCTGAAACCACCCCCCGTTCGGGCGACCGATCGCGGGTATGTCGGCTCCGTGCCTGGTCGGAGCCCGTCGGGCCGCGCGCGAACCCTCCTGACAGAATGTCCCCCATGACTACTGAGAACGTGTTCTTCGACATCACCATCAACGGCGAGCCGGCCGGCCGGATCACCTTCCGCCTCTTCGACGACGTCGTCCCCAAGACCGCCCAGAACTTCCGCGAGCTGGCCACCGGCGAGCAGGGCTTCGGCTACGCCGGGTCGAGCTTCCACCGGGTCATCCCGGACTTCATGCTCCAGGGCGGCGACTTCACCGCCGGCAACGGCACCGGCGGCAAGAGCATCTACGGCAACAAGTTCGACGACGAGAACTTCAAGCTCAAGCACGACCGCCCGTTCCTGCTCTCGATGGCGAACGCGGGCCCGAACTCCAACGGCTCGCAGTTCTTCATCACCACCGTGGTGACGTCCTGGCTGGACGGCAAGCACGTCGTCTTCGGCGAGGTCGTCGAGGGCCAGGACCTGGTCAAGAAGATCGAGTCGCTGGGCTCCCGCGCCGGCTCCACCTCGGCGAAGATCACCATCTCGGCCTCCGGTGCCGTGCAGGGCGCGTAACGACTAAGGTCGTGTCCCAGTGCCTGGGGCACCCGAACGGCCGCAGTGACCCTCCAGGCTTTCCGGCGGTGGAGGCACGGTGCGCTTGAGAGTGGAGTTCACGACCGAACCCTTCGACCTCGACGAGGCGCCCGCCCACGCGGTGGTGGCCCGCGAGGTCGTCCAGGGGGCGCGACTCGACGCGGTCGACGTCGGGCCGTTCGGCAACACCGTCGAGGGCGGCGCCGACACCGTACTGGCTACGGTGGACACCCTCCTGCGCGAGTCGCTGGCGGCCGGTGCGACCCGGGTCTCGCTCCAGGTCAATGTGATCGGGAGCGGGCCCGGGACCGCCGGAGACGCCGGAACCGGGGAGCGGCGCGCGACCACCGCGGCGTCGCGGCGGTGACCCCTCAGGGCGACCCCCCCGGAGTCCCGCAGCTGTAACC
>NZ_JBHZDA010000015.1:74596-97697 GCF_042755665.1 Streptomyces sp. NPDC059142 | reverse complement strand
CCCGCCGGCGCCCCCCCCCCCGATAAACGTCAGGGGCGCGCCGCCGGGCACCCCCGGAGCCCCGCCACCCCGTCCCGGGCCCGGCACCGCCGGGGAGGACGACCGGTGAGCGATCCGCTCGACCACCCCTTCGTCGCGGCGGTGAAACCGCTGGTCGACGCCATGGGCGGACAGCTTCTGGCTCCCCAGGAGGCGCAGCCGGACGATGTCGTCCTCGCCTGGGAGGGCGCCGAACTGCTGGCGGTACGGCTGCCGCAGCTCTCGGAATCCCTGGACCACATCCTGCTCGCCCTGGAGCGCGCCCACGGGGGACCCCTCGCGGAGCTGGACCGCAGGACCAAGCAGTCCGTCGTACGGACCCTGGAGGCGCGCGGCGCCTTCGCCGTACGGCACGGGGTGGAGACGGTGGCGACCGCGCTCGGCGTCAGCCGCTTCACCGTCTACAACTACCTGAACTACGCCGACGAACAGCGGGCCAAGGCGCGTCGGGGAGCCCCGCGCCCGGAGGGCGGCGGCTGAGCGCGGGGCGACCGCCGGGCGGGGGCGACGGCTGGGCGGAGGGCCGCGTCAGTGGCCCACGCGGAAGGTGGCGTCCTGCCGTTCGGCGGTGGTGGAGACCGGGTCGATCCGCAGCACGTAGTTCGCGTGGCGGAGGTAGCGGGTCGGGTTGTTGTACGACCGGAAGGACGACCAGGAGGCGTCCGCGAGCCCCGCCGTACGGTAGAAGGTCGCGTCCGCCGCGAACGCCGATGTGGAGTCGGCGGCGTCCAGTTGGAGCTGGTAGTTGTAGTGCCGCAGGTAGCGGGCGGGGTAGTTGACCGACTGGAAGGAGACCCCGGCGCTGTCCGCGAGACCGGGGACCAGCCTCCACTGCGCGTCCGCGTACGGGTCGAAGGGGTAGGGGTCGATCCGGCCCACGTTGTTCGCGTGGCGGACGTAACGGGCCGGGAAGTTGTACGACTTGAGGCGGTTCCAGGCCGGGGCGCCCCACCGGGCCAGCAGGTTGTCGTACTCGGCCGCCGTGATCGTCGCGATGCCGCAGTGCTTGGAGTTGAGCGGCTGGGTGTAACCCCGCTGGTCGACCGGGGTCCAGGACCCGGCCGCGAGATCGCCCGACTGCCAGGCGTAGAAGACCCCGTTGGGGGTGTACGTGTCGCCCCAGAGGTACCAGGTGTTCGATGTCAGGGACTTGACGAGCGTCGGCGCCTCGGTGCCGCCCTGGGCGACGCCGGTGCTGAACTCGGTGAAGCTGCCCGGGGCGAGCGAGGTGGACCGCGCCCCCACCAGCGCCTGGTTCTTCTTGAAGTAGAGGTAGTTGACCCCGCCCACCCCGACCGCCATGTCGCCGTCGATCACGTCGTACCCCGGGTCGAAGAAGACCTGCGGGGCCGAGGCGGTCTGGAAGTCGCTCGTGTAGTTCACCATGATCACGTTGTGGCCGCTGCCGTTGACGGCGGAGTAGATCAGCGCGTACTGGCCGCGACCGGCGTCCCAGAACGCCTCCGGCGCCCAGGAGTGGGTGTTCATGTCGTGCAGCTTGAGGCGGTGGTAACCGGTGAAGGTGCGCAGATCGGTGGAGTTCCACACGTGGACGTACTGGCTGACGTAGCTCCAGTCGGTGCCCTTGAGGTCGGTGGCGATGACGACGAAGGTGCCGTCCCGCTTGCGCAGGATGAACGGGTCGCGCAGACCGAGCGCGCCCGCGGTGGGGGTGACCACCGGGTTGTTCTGGTTCAGCGGGATCCAGTTGAGCGAGTCCGTGCTGACGGCGAGATGGAGCCCGTAGTCGGTGCCGTCGCCGCTCGGGGACTCGGTGAAGTAGCACATCACGTACGCGGAGTCGGCGGCGTGGGCGGTACCGGCGCCGAGGGTCAGCGCGCCGGTCACGGCCAGCGGGGTGGCGGCGGCCATGCCGAGGAAGAGGCGGCGGGACGGGCGGGGTCCTGTGCTCATCGTGGTCTCCAGGCGGGATGATGGGCCGGTATCTCGAACAGGGTTCGGGAAATCGGTCAGAAAGTAGAGCGTGGACGTGTCCACGTCAATTGTTTCGGACGCGCTTCGGGCGGACTTCGGGCGTAATTCGGGCGTAATTCGGGCGCCGCCACGCGACAGTTCAACAAAGTGTTGACGTTCGGTCGTCGACCGCGTTAGCTGGGCGCCAGCCAGCCAGCCCAGCCCAGCACCGCGCACTGCCACGGAGGCTCCCGTGACATCGACACCACCCCCCGCCCCGGGCCTCACCCGGTTCAACACCTCTCCCGACGGTGCGGCCCTGGCCGCGCTGCGCCAGGTGTGCGCCAGCCCGGCGTGGGGCGAGGCGCTGCTCGCCCGCCGTCCCTACGCCACCGAGGACGAACTGCTCGCCGCCGGCGACACCGTGACGGCGCAGCTCACCGACGCGGAGCTGACCGCGGCCCTCGCCGGGCATCCGCCGATCGGCCGCCCGGAGGAGGGCGACCCCGCCTCGGCCCGGGAGCAGCGCGGCATGGCGGGCGCCCCCGTACCGCTCAAGGCCGAGATGACGGAGCTGAACCTCGCCTACCAGGAACGGTTCGGCCATGTCTTCCTGATCTGCGCGACCGGCGCCACCGCCGAGGAGCTGCGGGACGCGCTGAGGACCAGGCTCGGCCACACACCGGAGCGGGAGCGCGAGATCGCCCGCGCCGAACTCGGCAGGATCAACCGCCTCCGGCTCACCCGGCTGATGGCCGCGGAGCCCGCCCCCGCCTCGGTCTCCACCCATGTCCTGGACACCAGCACCGGGCGCCCCGCCACGGGGGTCGCCGTCACCCTCGCGGCCCGCGCCGACGCCGGATGGGCCGTGCTCGGCGGCTCCGTGACCGACCCCGACGGCCGCTGCAAGGACCTGCCGGTGCCGGACCCGGGGACCACCGAGGTGCGGCTCACCTTCGCCACCGGACCGTATCTCGACCGCGGGGAGCGCGCCGGGGCGGAGCGGGACGCCCCCGCGCCCCGGGAGAGCGGCGCGCCGTTCTTCCCGGAGGTGACGGTCACGTTCACCGTCGCCCCGGGCGAGCACCACCACGTACCGCTGCTGCTCAACCCGTTCGGCTACTCCGTCTACCGAGGGAGCTAGGAGTCCATGACCGATCTCTCCACCCCCGCCGGTTCCACCCCCGCCGGCTCCACCCCCGCGGGCCGTCCGGCGCTGCTCGGCCAGAACCAGTACGGCAAGGCGGAGAACCGCGTCGTCCGGATCACCCGGGACGGCGCCACCCACCACATCAAGGACCTGAACGTCTCCGTCGCGCTCGAAGGCGACATGGACGACGTCCACTACTCGGGCTCCAACGCCCATGTCCTGCCGACCGACACCACCAAGAACACCGTCTACGCCTTCGCCAAGGAGTACGGCATCGAGTCGGCCGAGCGGTTCGGCATCCATCTCGCCCGGCACTTCGTGACCAGCCAGGAACCGATCCACCGGGCGTGCGTACGGATCGAGGAGTACACCTGGGAACGCATCCCGGCGGCCGGGGGCGAGGGGCCCCGGCACTCGTTCGTCCGCAAGGGCCAGGAGACACGCGTCGCCCGGATCACCTTCGACGGCGAGCGGTGGCAGGTCGTCTCGGGCCTCAAGGACCTGACCGTGCTGAACTCGACCCACTCCGAGTTCTGGGGGTACGCCAAGGACAAGTACACGACGCTCAAGGAGTCCTACGACCGGATCCTCGCCACCGACGTCTCCGCGCGGTGGCGGTACGGCTGGACGGGCGGCGAGGAGTCCATGCCGGAGTGGGACGCGTCGTACGAGCGGACCAAGGAGCACATCCTGCGGGCGTTCGCCGAGACGTACTCCCTCTCCCTCCAGCAGACCCTTTACCAGATGGGCGCGCGGGTCATCGACCACCGGGCCGAGATCGACGAGATCCGCTTCTCGCTGCCGAACAAGCACCACTTCCTCGCCGACCTGTCGCCCTTCGGGCTCACGAACGACACCGGCGACGGGGCGGTCTACCTCGCCGCGGACCGGCCGTACGGGCTGATCGAGGCCACCGTCCTGCGGGACGGGGCCGAGCCGGGCATACCGGCGGAGCTGACCCTCCTGTGAGCCCGTGCGCGCGCCCGCCCTACCGCTCGTCCGCTCCACAGTCCGTCAGCCCCTGAGCCCGTGGGAGGAACCGCCGTGGCGACGTCACGCATCGTCATCGAGAACTGCGCCATCGCGACCGTGGACGCGCACGACACCGAGTACGCCTCGGGCCATGTCGTCGTCGCGGGCAACCGGATCGAGTCCGTCGGCGCGGGCCCCGCCCCCCTGGGGACGGCGGACGTCGTCCGCCGGGTCGACGGCGCCGGCCATCTGCTCACCCCGGGCCTGGTCAACACCCACCACCACTTCTACCAGTGGATCACCCGCGGCCTCGCCACCGACCACAACCTCTTCGACTGGCTCGTCGCCCTCTACCCGACCTGGGCGCGCATCGACGAGCCGATGGTCCGCGCGGCGGCGGGCGGCTCCCTCGCGATGATGGCCCGCGGCGGGGTCACCACCGCGATGGACCACCACTACGTCCACCCGCGCGGCTCCGGCGACCTGTCCGGCGCGATCATCGGCGCGGCGGCGGAGACCGGGGTACGGTTCACGCTCGCCCGCGGCTCGATGGACCTCGGCGCCTCGGACGGCGGGCTGCCCCCGGACTTCGCGGTCGAGTCGCTGGACGGCGCGCTCGCCGCGACCGAGGAGACCATCGACGCCCACCACGACGCGTCCTTCGGCGCGATGACCCGGATCGCCGTCGCGCCGTGCTCGCCGTTCTCCGTCTCCACCGACCTGATGCGGCGGGGGGCCGAGCTGGCGCGCCGCAAGGGGGTACGGCTGCACACCCACGGCAGCGAGACGGTCGAGGAGGAGCGGTTCTGCAAGGAGCGGTTCGGGATGGGGCCCACGGAGTACTTCGAGTCGACCGGCTGGCTCGGCCCCGACGTGTGGATGGCCCACTGCGTCCACATGAACGACTCCGACATCGCCGCCTTCGCCCGCACGGGCACCGGGGTCGCCCACTGCCCGTCCTCCAACGCCCGGCTGGCCGCCGGGATCGCGCGCGTCCCCGACCTGCTCGCCGCCGGGGTGCCGGTCGGCCTCGGGGTCGACGGCACCGCCTCCAACGAGTCCGGCGAGCTCCACACCGAACTGCGCAACGCGCTGCTCGTCAACCGCCTCGGCGCCCATGGCGAACGGGCCATGACGGCCCGTCAGGCGCTGCGCCTCGCCACGTACGGCGGCGCCCAGGTGCTGGGCCGCGCCGAGGAGATCGGCTCCGTCGAGGCGGGCAAACTCGCCGACCTGGTGCTCTGGCGCATGGACACCCTCGCCCACGCCTCCATCGCCGACCCGGTGGCCGCGCTGGTCCTCGGGGCCGCGGCGCCCGTCACGCTCTCCCTGGTCGACGGCCGGGCCGTCGTCGAGGACAACCGCCTGACCACCGTGGACGAGGACGTCCTCGCCCACTCCACCAGGAGCGAGGCCCGCCGCCTCGCGCGGATCGCCGCGGACGGCTGAACCGGCGGGTACGTGCGGCCCGGAACCGCGGGCGCGCTACCGGTCGATGCGGTACGTGTCCCCGTAGACCTCCCAGGCGAGCGGGGGACGCAGACCGAGGTTGCCGTCGTCCAGGAAGACCCGCTGGGCGGTGTCGACCCGGCTGGTGTCGCCGTGGCCCCGCTCGCCGCGCATCGCGGTGACCCGCGCGTCGAGGAACGCGTCCAGATACGCCGTCTCGTCGCCCCCGCGCGCCGGAGGGTCCGCCTGAGCGAGGGCCTTCGCGCGGATCGTGCGGAATCCGACGGTGCCCTTCGCGTCGGCGTAACCGTGCATCACGTACGCGTCGTAGTAGATGAACTGCCCCAGCGCCCCCAGCCCGTCCGCCTTCGCCCGTGCCACGGCCGGGTCGAAGTAGACCCGGTCGCGCTCCTCGTCCTGGGCCGTGCGCATCCGGGGGTCGTCGGCCGCCTCGCGCCACGCGGAGGTGAAGGCGGAGCCGAGCCCGTCGTGGGAGTCGCCGCCCTTCGCCTCGCGCAGCGCCGGCAGGAAGCGCGCCAGCGCGTTGTCCGGCCGCGCCCGGGTGTACCGCTCGACGACCCGCTGCAGATCGCCGCAGCCGCTGCAGAACCCGACCAGACCGGCGGTGTACCCCCGGCCGTCGTCGATGTCCTCGATGTAGCGGTACTGGTCCTTCCAGTCGAGCGAGGAGTTCTCGGCGCTGGAGACCAGCCGCATGGCGATCTCCTTCTTCGCCGGGTCGTCCAGATCCACCGAGGCCCCTTCGGCGGGGGTGCACGCGACGCAGAGGGCCAGCAGCGGGAGCAGGAGGCCGCGCAGCGTGCGGCGGAGCGCGTGGATCACGTGACGGACCTTTCCCCCTGGTGTGCCCTGCGCGCACCGGCCTGCCACCGAGATTACGTGAGGGCCCCGGACGGTCCGGCGCAGGTGGCGACGGGTGTACGCACCCTGCTGTACAGGGGGTTGTCGGCCCCGGTCCCGAACGGGCGGGACCGGTCGGCACCGGTCAGACCGCCGGCGACCAGTCGGGGCGCCGTCCGCTGAGGCCGATCACCCGGTCCAGCAGCGGGGCGTCCGCGGCCGTCGCCACCGGCGGGCCGAACACGTCGGAGGAGCCGGGTCCGGCCTGCGACAGCATCCCGTAGGACGCCCGCAGCCCCGCCTCGGCGGGGGCGTACGGCTGTCCGGTGGACCGGGCCAGGTCCCAGCCGTGGATCAGCACCTCGTTGAGCGCCACCAGGCCGGCCACCGCGCCGGGCAGCTCGACGCCGCCGACCCGGGTCTCCCCGTCCCACGCGGCGGGCGAGCGCCACGCGGCGGCCAGCGCGTCGAGCCGCCGGGGAAGCGCCTCCCGCCAGTCCTCCGCCAGGACGAGCGGCGCGTCACCGGGCGGCGTGTCGGTCGTCGCCCCCAGCTCCTTGCGCGCGGCGTCCCGGAACGCCACCGTCAGCCCCATGAGATGCGCGAGCACCTCCCGTACCGCGTACGCGGGGCACGGCGTCGGTCCGTGCATCTGTTCGTCCGTGATGCCGCCGGCGACCCGGGCCGTCTCCTGGCAGACGGCACCGAGATCGAGCGGCTCCTGCGTTCTGTCCGTGTCCATACCTGATGAGACCGCGGGAGCCGCCCGAACTCATCGCGGGGGACGCCGTTCGGACGCGCCCTCTCCCTTCCGGGTCAGCCGCGGAGCCGCTCGTACGCCGGGAGGGTGAGGAAGTCCGCGTAGTCGTCGTCGAGCGCGACCGTCAGCAGCAGGTCGTGGGCCTCCTGCCAGCGGCCCGCCGCGAAGGCTTCCTCGCCGCTCTCGGCGCGGATCGCGGCCAGCTCCTCGGCGGCGAGGGCACGGGCCAGTTCCGGGGTGGCGCGGAGCGTCGTGCCCTCGTGGTCGAACTCCACGCCCGCGTTGATCCACTGCCAGATCTGCGAGCGGGAGATCTCCGCCGTGGCCGCGTCCTCCATCAGGTTGAAGATCGCGACGGCGCCCATACCGCGCAGCCACGCCTCGATGTAGCGGATGCCGACCTGCACCGCGTTGCGCAGCCCCTCGTACGTGGGGCGGGCGTCCAGGGAGTCGATGGCGATCAGGTCCCCGGCGGCGACGGAGACGTCCTCGCGGAGGCGGTCCTTCTGGTTCGGGCGGTCGCCCAGGACCGCGTCGAAGGAGGCCATGGCGATCGGCACCAGGTCCGGGTGGGCGACCCAGGAGCCGTCGAAGCCGTCGGCCGCCTCGCGGTCCTTGTCGGCCCTGACCTTCTCGAAGGCGACCTTGTTGACCTCGGCGTCGTGCCGGGACGGGATGAACGCGGCCATGCCGCCGATCGCGTGCGCGCCGCGCTTGTGGCAGGTGCGGACGAGGAGTTCGGTGTAGGCGCGCATGAACGGCGCCGTCATGGTGACCGCGTTGCGGTCCGGGAGGACGAACTTCGCGCCGCCGTCCCGGAAGTTCTTCACGATCGAGAAGAGATAGTCCCAGCGGCCCGCGTTGAGCCCGGAGGCGTGGTCGCGCAGCTCGTAGAGGATCTCCTCCATCTCGTACGCGGCGGTGATCGTCTCGATCAGCACGGTGGCCCTGACCGTGCCCCGCGGGACGCCCAGATACTCCTGGGCGAAGACGAAGACGTCGTTCCAGAGGCGCGCCTCCAGGTGCGACTCCGTCTTCGGGAGGTAGAAGTACGGGCCCTTGCCCAGCTCGATCAGCCGCCGGGTGTTGTGGAAGAAGTACAGCCCGAAGTCGACCAGCGCCCCCGGCACCGGCGTGCCGTCCACCACGAGATGGCGCTCGGCGAGATGCCAGCCGCGCGGGCGCATCACGACCGTCGCGAGGTCGGCCGCGTCCTTGAGGGCGTACGACTTGCCCGTGCGCGGGTCGGTGAAGTCGATGGCGCGCCGGTAGGCGTCCATCAGGTTGAGCTGGCCGAGGACGACGTTCTCCCAGGTGGGCGCGGAGGCGTCCTCGAAGTCGGCGAGCCAGACCTTCGCGCCGGAGTTCAGCGCGTTGATCGTCATCTTGCGGTCGGTCGGGCCGGTGATCTCCACCCGGCGGTCGTTCAGCGCCTCCGGCGTCGGGGCGACCCGCCAGGTGTCGTCCTCGCGTACCGAGGCGGTCTCCGGCAGGAAGTCCAGGCTGGAGGTGCGGGCGATCCCGGCGCGGCGCTCGACCCGGCGGGCGAGCAGCTCGTCACGGCGGGGGGTGAACCGCCGGTGCAGCTCCGCCACGAACGCGAGGGCCGCCTCGGTCAGTACCTCGTCCTGACGGGGCAGGGGTTCGGCGTCGACGATGGCCAGCGGGGAGGGCGCTGGTGCGGACATGAGCTGTCACTCCTTCACGAGCGGCGCGGGCGGCGGGGGCGCCGTGGCGGCCGGCGTACGGTCGAGCGCGCCGTTCGAAGTGTCGGGCGCTTCTGACCTGTGGATAATAGTTTCCTCATGGTGGAACTTCAATGCTTTGTTGATGTCCTCGCCCCGTTGTGGGCGCCTTCACTCTCCCGGACCTCACTCTCCCGGAGGGGCCGCCCCCGGGGGCGGTGTCTGTTCAAGGTGCGACAGATCCTCCTCCGTGTCGATGTCGTACGGCAGGGCGACATCCCCGCATTCGACCGGAACGATGTCCTGTTCGTGTGCCCTCAGATAGGCGCGTGCCCCGCGGTCGCCGGTCGCATCCGCCGCGATCCGCGCCCAGCGGTCCGCGCCGAACAGCACGGGGTGGCCGCGCCGCCCGCCGTACACCGCCGAGACCAGCGACCCCGGGCCCCGGTACGCGGCCACCACCCGGGCCACCGCCGCCGCGCCGATCCCCGGCTGGTCCACCAGCATCACCAGGACCGCCCGCGCGTCCGTGCCCGTCAGCGAGGCCAGCCCCGCGCGCAGCGAGGAGCCCATCCCGTCGGCCCATCCGGGGTTGTCGACCAGGACGGCGCCCGGCAGCACCGCCCGCTCCCGTACCTCCGGGGCGGACGCCCCCAGCACCACATGCACCGGAGCGCACCCCCCTGCGCGCAGGGCGTGCGCCGCGTGTTCCACCAGCGGCCGGCCCCGGTGCTCCAGCAGCGCCTTCGGCCGTCCGCCCAGCCGGCGGCCCCCGCCCGCGGCGAGCAGCAGCCCGGCCACCGGCGGATCCGTGACCTCGTACGCGTCCTCCTCGGGCGCCCCGGCGCCAGGTGTGTCCGACATGGGGACCTGCTTACCGCATCGCGCGCCTGCGCGCCCCGTCGCGCTCCTTCGCGCGGGGAATGTTCCGCGCGCGCCGGTGATCATCGGGAATTCTTTTCGTCTTCCGGCCGTCTTCCCGCCGTATTCCGTCCACCGAGTGGCGCCTGCCCGGCGCGATGGCGTTAACTTGCCCGCGAACCCTGGCGATTGACCACCGTCCAGGGGGAATCGTCCTATCAGGACGGAGCCGCGTCCCGGTACGGAAGGAGTGCCGTGGAACGCGGGGCACGAGCGCGAGGGGGAGCTTTGCTGCGGAGCATGGGGAAGTCGCCGGTGACGGAGACGGACGAGGACCCGAGACTCACGGGGCTGCACGCCGCCGTCTCCCGGCTCCGGCGCGAACTGGCTGTCTATCCTTCGGAGTTCAAGGACCGCGCGATAGCCGAGGACGAACTGGCCGCGCTCGCCGCGATGGTGGCGAGCGGTGCCCCCGAGACCGCCAGGATGCGCCGCTCGCTGCTGCTGATCGTCGGCTCGATCGGCTCGGTCAGCGCCCTGGGCCCGGCGCTGATGGGCGTACGGAACGCCGTCGACCTCTTCGGGGGCATCCCGCGCCCCCGCTGACCGGCCGGGCCGCCCGCCCCCGCCGGTCGGCCCCCGAGGTCAGCCCTGCGCCTGCTGCGCCGCCGTGTTCGCCAGCGCCGCCGAGAGATCACGCGCGACCTCCAGCAGTACGGGCACGATCCGCTCCGTGGCCTCCTCCGTCACCCGGCCCGCCGGGCCCGAGATGGAGATGGCGGCGGCGGTGGGGGAGTCCGGCACCGGGACCGCCAGGCAGCGGACCCCGATCTCCTGTTCGTTGTCGTCGATCGCGAACCCGGAGCCGCGCACCGTCTCCAGCGCCGCCAGGAAGGCGTCGGGCGTGGTGATCGTCTTCTCGGTGGCGGCCGGCATACCCGTACGGGCCAGCAGGGCGCGCACCTCCTCCGGCGGGATGTGCGAGAGCAGTGCCTTGCCCACGCCGGTGGAGTGCGGCAGCACCCGGCGGCCCACCTCGGTGAACATCCGCATCGAGTGCTTCGACGGCACCTGCGCGACGTACACGATCTCGTCGCCGTCGAGCAGCGCCATGTTCGCGGTCTCGCCGGTCTCCTCGACCAGTCGTGCCAGATAGGGCCTGGCCCAGGTGCCGAGCAGCCGGGACGCCGATTCGCCGAGCCGGATCAGGCGCGGGCCGAGCGCGTACCGCCGGTTGGCCTGCTGGCGTACGTAACCGCAGGCCACCAGCGTGCGCATCAGCCGGTGGATGGTGGGCAGCGGCAGGCCGCTGGTCGCGGACAGCTCGCTGAGTCCGACCTCGCCACCCGCGTCCGCCATCCGTTCGAGCAGGTCGAAGGCGCGCTCAAGGGACTGGACGCCACCGTTGCCGGAGGCGGATCTGGCGGCGTCGGGGCTGCTGGCGCTGGACGACGGCACGTCAACGGTCCTTTCGGGACGGGCGGACAAGCAAGCAGCCTATACCGGACCCGCCGATCGGGCGGGTGGCCGGGGATGAGACGTCTCTGCCGGTCAGGGGGTGTTTGTCCGGGGTGTGCGCGGTCGCTTTCGATGGGTAGGGTGTTCTGGTGGGTGAAATCATTATTTCACGTTGCGGAAACAATGGCACCCGAAGTGGCCTTGACGGGGTGCGAAGCGGAGTGAACACTTCTTCAACAGTTCGTTGAAATGCGCCCGGTGAGGCCAGTCCCACGGGGCCAGTGAGGAGGACGGGTGTCCGAGGTGAGCCTGCTGCTGCGGTCGACGCGCGTCATCACCCCCGAGGGCACACGGCCCGCCACGATCGCCGTCGCCGACGGCAGGATCACGGCCGTACTGCCCTACGACGCGGACCCGCCGCCCGGCACCCGCGACGCCACCCGGGACCGGCCCACCGTGGTCGAGGACGTCGGCGACGACGTCGTGCTCCCCGGCCTCGTCGACACCCACGTCCATGTGAACGACCCGGGCCGCACCGCGTGGGAGGGATTCTGGACCGCCACCCGCGCCGCCGCGGCCGGCGGCGTCACCACCCTGCTCGACATGCCCCTCAACTCGCTGCCGCCCACCACGACCGTCGCGCACCTCGACGTCAAACGGGACGTCGCCCGGCCCAAGGCCCATGTCGACGTCGGCTTCTGGGGCGGCGCCGTACCGGACAACGCCAAGGAGCTGCGCCCGCTCCACGACGCCGGGGTCTTCGGCTTCAAGTGCTTCCTGTCGCCGTCCGGCGTCGAGGAGTTCCCCGAGCTGGACGAGGAACGGCTGGGCCGGGCCCTCACCGAGATCGCGGGGTTCGGCGGGCTGCTGATCGCGCACGCCGAGGACCCGGGCGAACTGGCCGCGGCGCCCGCGCGCGGCGGCCCCGCGTACGCCGACTTCCTCGCCTCCCGCCCGCGCGCCGCCGAGAACGCGGCCGTCACCCGTCTGATCGCCCAGGCCAAACGGCTCGACGCCCGGGTGCACGTCCTGCACCTCTCGTCCTCGGACGTCCTGCCGCGGATCGCCGCCGCCCGGCGCGAGGGCGTGCGGATCACCGTCGAGACCTGTCCGCACTTCCTCACCCTCACCGCGGAGGAGGTCCCCGACGGGGCCACCGAGTTCAAGTGCTGCCCGCCGATCCGCGAGGCCGCCAACCAGGACGCGCTCTGGGAAGGGCTCGCCGACGCCACCATCGACTGCGTCGTCTCCGACCACTCGCCCTGCACCACCGACCTCAAGACCGGCGACTTCGCCACCGCCTGGGGCGGCATCTCCTCGCTCCAGCTCGGCCTCCCGGCCATCTGGACCGAGGCCCGCCGGCGCGGCCACACCCTGGAGGACGTCGCCCGCTGGATGTCGACGGCCCCCGCCGCGCTCGCCGGGCTCTCCCGCAAGGGCGCCGTCGAGGCGGGCCGCGACGCCGACCTCACCGTCCTCGCGCCGGACCGGACCTTCACCGTCGACCCGGCGGGGCTGCACCACCGCAACCGGGTGACCGCGTACGCCGGCCGGACCCTGTACGGCGTGGTCACCTCCACCTGGCTGCGCGGCACCCGCGTCTTCCACGACGGCGTCCTCGCCGAACCCTCAGGCCGACTGCTCGAAAGGAACCACTGAACCGTGTCCGACGCACCGCCCCCCGCCGTGCCCGAAGCCCGCTTCACCGGGGACGCCCGCCCGTACGCGGGCGGCGACCCGTACGCCGACTACCGCACCGCGGACCTCCCCTTCACCCAGCTCACCGACCTCGCCGACCGGCGGCTCGGCGCCGGGGTGATCGCCGCCAACGACGAGTTCTTCGCCGAGCGCGAGAATCTGCTCAGGCCCGGCCCCGCCGTCTTCGACCCGGAGCACTTCGGCCACAAGGGCAAGATCATGGACGGCTGGGAGACCCGCCGCAGGCGCGGCGCCACCGCCGGCCGGCCGCACCCCGCGCCCGAGGACCACGACTGGGCGCTCGTCCGGCTCGGCGCGCCCGGCGTGATCCGCGGGATCGTCGTCGACACCGCGCACTTCCGGGGCAACTACCCGCAGTCCGTCTCCGTCGAGGCGGTCTCGCTGCCCGGCACCCCCTCCCCGGAGGAACTGCTCGACCCCGCCGTCGCCTGGACCGTCCTCGTGCCGAGGACCGCCGTCGGCGGCCACGCCGCCAACGGCTTCGCGGTCGACGCCGGGCGGCGCTTCACCCACCTGCGCGTCAACCAGCACCCCGACGGCGGGATCGCCCGGCTCCGGGTGTACGGCGAGGTCGTGCCCGACCCGGCGTGGCTCGCCGCCCTCGGTACGTTCGACCTGCTCGCGGTGGAGAACGGCGGCACCGCCGAGGACGCCTCCGACCGCTTCTACTCGCCCCCGTCCCACACCATCGGCCCCGGCCGCTCCCACCGGATGGACGACGGCTGGGAGACCCGGCGCCGCCGCGACCTCGACCACGACTGGATCCGCTACCGGATGGCCGCCCGGGGCGAGATCCGGGCCGTCGAGATCGACACGGCCTACCTCAAGGGGAACGCGGCCGGCTGGGCCGCCCTCTCCGTCCGCGACACCGGCGCGGACCCCGGTACGGGCACCGGTACGGGCGCCGACGCCGACGGCTGGACGGAGATCCTGCCCAGGACGCGGCTCCAGCCCGACACCAACCACCGCTTCGTGCTCCCGGCCCCCGCCGTCGCCACCGACGTACGCATCGACATCTACCCCGACGGAGGGATCTCGCGGCTCCGGCTCTTCGGCTCCCTCACGGAGGAGGGCGCGGCCCGGCTGGCCGCCCGTCACCGGGAACTGGGCGGCTGACCACGGTGCGTGGACCGGCCGAAGTCCGGGGCGCGTGACCAAAGCCGGGAGTCGCGCGACTTTGGTAGCGGCCACCGCCCACCGGCGGTTTTCCGCCATGCCACCTGCGTAAATTGGAGGGCATGACACGTACGGACTACCCCTGGCTGCTCCCCTCGGAGATGGTCGATCCCCGAGGCCCCGAGCTGCCCGGCGACCGCGGCAGACCCCGGCCGCGCCGTACCGTGCGCGACTGGATCATCGACACGCTGATGTTCGTCCTCGCCTCGGGCGTCGGGCTGCTCGCCGTCGAGACACTCCAGCAGGCCCACAACCCCGAACTCGTCGACGCCTTCGACCTGGTCGCCGGGTTCCTGGCCTGCTGCTCCCTGTGGCTGCGGCGGAGCCGGCCGGTGGAGCTGGCGATCGTCCTGTCGGTCCTGAGCGTGGTGGCCCCGCTCGCCGGAGGGGCCTCGCTCGTCGCGCTGTTCTGCGTGGCCGTGCACCGGACCTTCCGGCCCGTCGTGATGGTCGGCTCGGTGGCCCTGGTCACCGGGATCGCCCAGGCGTACGTCCGCCCGGATCCGACGACCTCCTTCACCGTTCTCGTCGTCGCGACCGTGGTCCTGCTCCTGCTGGCGATCGGCTGGGGCATGCTCGTACGGGCCAGGCGCCAGCTCGTCGTCGCGCTGCGCGAGCGGGCCGTGCGCGCCGAGGCCGAGGCCGAACTCCGCGCCGAGCAGGCCCAGCGCCTCGCCCGTGAGGCCATCGCCCGCGAGATGCACGACGTGCTCGCCCACCGGCTGACGCTGCTCAGCGTCCACGCGGGCGCCCTGGAGTTCCGGCCGGACGCCCCGGCCGCCGAGATCGCCGGGGCGGCCGGGGTGATCCGGGACAGCGCGCACGACGCCCTCCAGGACCTCCGCATGATCATCGGCGTGCTGCGGGCGCCGGACGGCGACGACACCGAGCGCCCCCAGCCCACCCTGGCCACGCTCGACGCGCTGGTCGCCGAGTCCCGCAAGGCCGGGATGGAGGTCGACCTCGACAACCGGGTCACCGATCCCTCCGCCGTCCCCGCCTCCGTCGGCCGTACCGCGTACCGCATCGCGCAGGAGGCGCTGACCAACGCCCGTAAACACGCGCCGGGCACCGGCTCCACCGTCGAGGTCAGCGGCGGCCCGGGGGACGGGCTCACCCTCGCGGTCCGCAACGCGGCGCCCACCGGCGTGGTCGAGAAGGTACCGGGCTCCGGGCAGGGACTGATCGGGCTGACGGAGCGGGCCGCCCTGGCCGGTGGCCGGTTCGAGCACGGACCGACGGGGGACGGCGGCTTCGCCGTCCGCGCTTGGCTACCGTGGGGCCCATGACCATCAGGCTGATCATCGTCGACGACGACCCGCTGGTCCGGGCCGGACTGACCTTCATGCTCGGCGGCGCCGACGACATCGAGATCGTGGGGGAGGGGGCCGACGGCACGGAGGTCGCCGCGCTGGTCGCACGGACCGCGCCCGACGTGGTGCTCATGGACATCCGGATGCCCGTCATGGACGGGCTCGCCGCCACCGAGAGCCTGCGCCGCCTCCCGGACGCCCCCGAGGTCCTCGTCCTGACCACCTTCCACGCCGACGAGCAGGTGGTGCGCGCGCTGCGCGCCGGGGCCGCCGGGTTCGTCCTCAAGGACACCCCGCCCGCCGAGATCGTCACCGCCGTACGGCGGGTGGCGGCCGGTGAGCCGGTCCTCTCGCCCGCCGTCACCCGCCAGTTGATGACCCATGTGGCGGGCGGGGTGCCGGGGCCGGGCGCCGAACAGGCCGCCGTCGGCCGCCGGGAGAGCGCCGTGGACCGGCTGGGCGCGCTCGGGGAACGGGAGCGGGAGGTCGCGCTCTCCGTCGGCCTCGGCCGCTCCAACGCGGAGATCGCCGCCGGGCTCTACATGAGCGTCCCCACCGTCAAGGCCCATGTCTCGCGCATCCTGGCCAAGCTCGGCCTCAACAACCGGGTCCAGATCGCCCTGCTGGTGCACGACGCGGAGCTGGCCCCGGAGGGCGGCCCGTCCTGACGGAGCGGGGCCGCCGCCCGGCTCCCTGCCCGCCGGGGCCGCAGCACGGCTGCTGTCCGCCGGGGCCGTGCGCCCGGCTCCCGCCCCGGCGGTCCCGCGCTCAGCCTCCGGCGGCCCCGTCGCTCAGCCTCCGGCGATCTCCGTCAGCGCCACCGGACGGTGCTCGCTCCGCGACAGCTCGCACGCCTCCGCGATCCGCAGCGCGTGCAGCGCCTCCCTCCCGTCGCACGGGTTCTCCCGTTCGCCGCCCACCACCTTCACGAACGCGTCCAGCTCCGCCTCGTACGCCGGGGCGAACCGCTCCAGGAACCCCGGCCACGAGTTGTCGCATGGCGGCGGGCCCTTCGGCTCCGTCGAGGTGATCGGCGTACGGTCGTCGAGGCCGACCGCGAACTGGTCCAGCTCGCCCGCCAGCTCCATCCGTACGTCGTAGCCCGCCCCGTTGCAGCGGGTGGAGGTCGCCGTCGCGAGCGTCCCGTCGTCCAGGGTGAGGACCGCGGCGGCGGTGTCGATGTCCCCCGCCTCGGCGAAGATCGCCGGGCCCGCGTCCGAGCCCGTCGCGTACACCTCCACCACCTCGCGCCCGGTGACCCACCGCAGGATGTCGAAGTCATGGACCAGGCAGTCGCGGTACAGACCGCCGGAGAGCGGCAGGAACGAGGCGGGCGGCGGCGCCGGGTCCGAGGTGATCGCCCGTACGGTGTGCAGCCGGCCGAGCCGCCCCGACCGTACGAGCTGACGCGCCGCCGCGTACCCCGCGTCGAAGCGGCGCATGAAGCCGAGCTGGAGCACCGTGCCCGCCGACTCCACCTCGCGCAGCGCGGCCAGCGTGCCCGGCAGGTCCAGGGCGATGGGCTTCTCGCAGAAGCACGGCAGTCCGGCGCGTGCGGCCCGGCTGATCAGTTCGGCGTGGGAGGAGGTCGCCGAGGTGATCACCACGGCGTCCACGCCCCACGCGAAGATCTCGTCCACGGAGGGCGCCGCCGTGGCGCCGATCCGGTCGGCGACCCGCGCCGCCCGTGCCGCGTCCATGTCCGCGACCACCAGGGAACCGACATCACGATGGCGGTTGAGCACGTCCGCGTGGAAGGTGCCGATTCGGCCGGTGCCGATGAGTCCGATGCGCATGGCCCCCAAGGTGGCCGCAGCCGATCACCGTGTCAAGGCTTTGTCCTGACAATCGGACCTCTCTACTTCCCGTCAACAGGGCATGCGACTACGCTCGCCCCGTGCCCCATCAGCCGAGATCAGTCCGAACCGGACAGGAGACGAACGGCCCGGCCGACCCCGCAGGCCCGGAGCCGGGCCAGGCCCCGCCGCTCCGGCTCCGTGTCGACCGCACCAGCCCCGTACCGCTCTACTTCCAGCTCGCGCAGCAGTTGGAGGGGGCCATCGAGCGCGGCCGGCTCGCGCCCGGCAGCCTGCTCGGCAACGAGATCGAACTCGCGGGCCGGCTCGGACTCTCCCGCCCGACCGTCCGCCAGGCCATCCAGTCCCTCGTCGACAAGGGACTGCTCGTCCGCCGCCGCGGCGTCGGCACCCAGGTCGTGCACAGCCAGGTCAAACGCCCGCTGGAGCTGAGCAGCCTCTACGACGACCTGGAGGCGGCCGGCCAGCGCCCCGCCACCCGCGTCCTGCGCGACACCCCCTCCCTCGCCACCGCCGAGGTCGCCGCCGCGCTCGGGGTACCGGAGGGCGCGGAGGTACGCCTCGTCGAACGGCTGCGGTACGCGCACGACGAACCGATGGCCTTCCTCCGCAACCATCTGCCCGCCGGCCTCCTCGACGACGACCCGGAGCGCCTGGAGGCCACCGGCCTCTACCGGATGCTGCGCTCCGCCGGGATCACCCTGCACAGCGCCCGCCAGACCGTCGGCGCGCGGGCCGCCACCGCCGCCGAGGCCGAGCTGCTGACCGAGCCCGCCGGGGCGCCGCTGCTCACCATGGAACGGACCGCCTTCGACGACACCGGGCGGGCGGTGGAGTTCGGCTCGCACGTCTACCGGGCCTCGCGCTACTCCTTCGAGTTCCAGCTCCTCGTCCGTCCGTAGCCGCCCCGCCACCGCCCGGCAACCGCCCCTTCAACGCCCCGCGGTACCCGCCGACCACCCCCCGGAGCGCCATGACCGATACTTGGGCGGCCGGGCTCCGCAGGGACGAGCCCAGGCCGCACCGAGGAGACCGGCAAGAAGGGCACGGCGTGGTGGCTAGGGTTCGGACAGGGGTACGCGCGCTGAGCGCCGTACTGGCGGCGGTGCTCGGGGCCACGGCCCTCGCCGGATGCAGCAGCACCGGCGGCAAGCGCGCCGAGGAACGGGCCCAGCGGGCCGCCCAGGGACGGGCCGCGGTGGACACCCCCCGGTGGACCGTGGCCATGGTCACCCACTCGGGCAGTGGCGACACCTTCTGGGACATCGTGCAGAACGGCGCCAAGCAGGCCGCCGTCAAGGACAACATCAAGTTCCTCTACGCCAACAGCGACGAGGGCCAGCAGCAGGCGCAGCTCGTGCAGTCCTACATCGACAAGAAGGTCGACGGGCTGATCGTCACCCTCGCCAAGCCCGACGCCATGAAGGCCGTCGTCGAGCGGGCGGTCCGGGCCGGCATCCCGGTGATCACGGTGAACTCCGGCGCCGCCGAGTCCAAGAAGTTCGGCGCGCTCACCCACGTCGGCCAGGACGAGACCATCGCCGGCGAGGCCGTCGGCGAGGAACTCGACCGGCGCGGGAAGAAGAAGGCGCTCTGCGTCATCCACGAGCAGGGCAACGTCGGCCACGAGCAGCGCTGCGCCGGGGCGAAGGAGACCTTCGGCGGGCAGATGCAGAACCTGTACGTCGACGGCACCAACATGCCCGACGTCCAGGCGTCCATAGAGGCCAAGCTCCAGACCGACCGGTCCGTCGACGCCGTCGTCACCCTGGGCGCGCCCTTCGCGGACGCCGCCGTCAAGGCCAAGGAGACCGCGGGCAGCAAGGCCGAGATCGACACCTTCGACCTCAACGCCAAGGTCGCCTCCTCGCTCACCTCCGGCGCCCTCGGCTTCGCCGTCGACCAGCAGCCCTACCTCCAGGGGTACGAGGCGGTCGACCTGCTCTGGCTCTACCGCTACAACGCCGATGTCCTCGGCGGCGGACGCCCGGTCCTCACCGGACCGCAGATCATCACCGACAAGGACGCGGGCGCGCTGGCGAAGTACACCGAGCGGGGCACCCGGTGAGCACGGACGAACGCCTGCTGCACACCTCCCCGCTCCGCAAGCTCCTCGGCCGCCCCGAGCTGGGCTCGGTCGTCGGCGCGGCGGCCGTCTTCCTCTTCTTCGCGTTCGTCGCGGACTCGTTCCTCCAGTTCTCCAGCTTCGGCACGGTCCTGTACGCGGCGTCCACGATCGGCATCATGGCCGTCCCGGTGGCGCTGCTGATGATCGGCGGCGAGTTCGACCTCTCGGCCGGGGTGATGGTGACCAGCTCCGCGCTGGTCTCCTCGATGTTCAGCTACCAGATGACCGCGAACGTCTGGGTCGGCGTCCTGGTGTCGCTGCTGGTCACGCTGGCGTTCGGGGTCTTCAACGGGGTCATGCTGACCCGTACGAAACTCCCGAGCTTCATCATCACCCTCGGCACGTTCCTGATGCTCACCGGTCTCAACCTCGGGGTCACGAAGCTGGTCAGCGGCACCGTCTCGACCAAGACGATCAGCAACATGGAGGGCTTCCCCTCCGCCCGCGCGCTCTTCGCCTCCCAGCTCACCGTCGGCGGCGTCGACCTGAAGGTCACCATCCTGTGGTGGGCCGGACTGGTCGCGCTCGCCACCTGGATCCTGCTGCGCACCCGCTTCGGCAACTGGATCTTCGCGGTGGGCGGCAACGCGGACGCCGCGCGCGCCGTCGGCGTACCGGTGGAGCGGACCAAGATCCTGCTCTACATGGGCGTGGCCTTCTGCGCCTGGATCGCCGGACAGCACCTGCTCTTCTCGTTCGACGTCGTCCAGTCCGGTGAGGGCGTCGGCAACGAGCTGATCTACATCATCGCGGCCGTCATCGGCGGCTGTCTGATCACCGGCGGCTACGGCTCGGCGATCGGTTCCGCCGTCGGCGCGTTCATCTTCGGCATGACGAGCAAGGGCATCGTCTACGCCGAGTGGAACCCCGACTGGTTCAAGTTCTTCCTCGGAGCGATGCTCCTTCTGGCCACCCTGCTCAACGCGTGGGTGCGCAAGCGCGCGGAGGCGTCACGATGACCGCACTCGTCGAACTGGACGACGTCAGCAAGTACTACGGCAACATCCGCGCCCTGGAGGGCGTCTCGCTGGAGGTCCACGCCGGGGAGATCACCTGTGTGCTGGGCGACAACGGGGCCGGCAAGTCCACCCTCATCAAGATCATCGCCGGGCTGCACGGGCACGACGGCGGAGACTTCCTCATCGACGGCGAGCCGGCCGCGCTCTCCTCCCCGCGCGACGCGCTGGACCGGGGCATCGCCACCGTCTACCAGGACCTCGCCGTCGTCCCCCTGATGCCGGTCTGGCGGAACTTCTTCCTCGGCTCGGAGCCGCGCAAGGGGTTCGGCCCCTTCAAACGGCTCGACGTGGCACGGATGCGCGAGACCACCCGCGCCGAGCTGCTGCGGATGGGCATCGACCTGCGCGACGTCGACCAGCCGATCGGCACCCTCTCCGGCGGCGAGCGCCAGTGCGTGGCCATCGCCCGCGCCGTCCACTTCGGCGCCAAGGTCCTCGTCCTGGACGAGCCCACCGCCGCCCTCGGGGTCAAGCAGTCCGGTGTGGTCCTCAAGTACGTCGCCGCCGCGCGCGACGCCGGGCTCGGAGTGGTCCTCATCACGCACAACCCGCACCACGCGTATCTCGTGGGCGACCGCTTCGTCCTGCTCAAGCGGGGCGTCATGGCGGGCAGCCACACCAAGGACTCCATCACCCTGGACGAGCTGACCCGGCAGATGGCGGGCGGCTCCGAGCTGGCCGAACTCAGCCACGAGCTGGAGCGCGGCCCCGCCCCCGAGCTGCCGCACCCCCCGGCGGACGACCAGGACTGACCCGGGGCGGGCCGGGCCGCACAGCGACCCCGCCCGCCCCGGATGGCACAATCTGGCAGGGCGGACACCCGTCCGCCGCCGCTGCCCGCCCGGGCCTGGCGGCCCCCGACCCCGCAGGGACGACACGACTCGTGCGAGCACCCAGCCGCCGCCCCACTCGGTACGGCACGACCGATCCGACGGACACACGAGGAGCGGGCCGATGAGTACGTACCGTGACTTCACGCACCGCGGCACCGCCCGCGCCACCGTCCTGCGGACCGTCGGCACCCGGGAGCGCCGCTCCCTGCTGACCGCGCCCCGCGTCCCGACCGTCGGCATCGACATCGGCGGTACGAAGGTGATGGCCGGGGTCGTCGACCCGGACGGCAACATCCTGGAGAAGATCAGGACCGAGACGCCGGACAAGTCGAAGAGCCCCCGCGTCGTCGAGGACACCATCGTCGAGCTGGTCCTCGACCTCTCCGACCGCCACGACGTGCACGCCGTCGGCATCGGCGCGGCCGGCTGGGTCGACGCCGACCGCTCCAAGGTGCTCTTCGCCCCCCACCTCGCCTGGCGCGACGAACCCCTCAGGGACGCGCTCTCCTCCCGTCTCGCCGTCCCCGTCATGGTCGACAACGACGCCAACACCGCCGCCTGGGCCGAGTGGCGCTTCGGCGCCGGACGCGGCGAGGACCATCTCGTCATGATCACCCTGGGCACCGGTATCGGCGGCGCCATCCTGGAGGACGGCCGGGTCAAGCGCGGCAAGTTCGGGGTCGCGGGCGAGTTCGGCCATATGCAGGTCGTGCCCGGCGGCCACCGCTGCGCCTGCGGCAACCGCGGCTGCTGGGAGCAGTACAGCTCCGGCAACGCCCTCGTCCGCGAGGCCAGGGAGCTGGCCGCCGCCGACTCCCCGGTCGCGTACAACATCATCGAACGCGTCAAGGGCAACGTCCAGGAGATCACCGGGCCGCTCATCACCGAGCTGGCCCGCGAGGGCGACGCCATGTGCGTCGAGCTGTTCCAGGACATCGGGCAGTGGCTCGGCGTCGGCATCGCCAACCTCGCCGCCGCCCTCGACCCGTCCTGCTTCGTCATCGGCGGCGGCGTGAGCGCCGCGGACGACCTGCTCATCAACCCCGCCCGCGACGCCTTCCGCCGTAACCTCACCGGCCGCGGCTACCGCCCCGAGGCCAGGATCACCAAGGCCGAGCTGGGCCCCGAGGCGGGCATGGTCGGCGCCGCCGACCTCTCCCGGCTGGTCGCCCGGCGCTTCCGCCGCGCCAACCGCCGCCGGGTGGAGCGCCATGAGCGGTACGAGCGGTACGCGCAGGCGATCCGCACCGCCGTGCCCGGCCAGGAGCCGCCGGCATGACCGGGGAGTCGCCCACGGGGTCCGTGCCCGACCCGGAGGAGGAGGCGGCCGTGATCGGCGCCAAACCGCCCGAGGACCGTCGCCACCGCAACCGCCGCCGCTGGTTCACGGCGATCGTCATCGTGCTGCTCATCGGCATCCCGGCCGGCTATCTCGCGATCTCGGCGGGCCAGAGCCGGGACAGCGGCCGGAACAAGGAGATCGAGTCCTCGGCCACCGGCCTCCAGGAGCTGCGCCCCTCCAAGATGAAGCGGCGCGTCTTCGAGGTGCCGATCCCGCCGGGCGCCACCCGGGTGCGCTACTTCGAGACGAGCAACTGGAAGACCAGCCGGCTGTACGTGCAGTTCGACGTGACCTCGGGACGGCTCGACGCCTTCCTCACGGAGATGGGGACCAGCCGCTCCGCCCTCAAGGACGGCGAGATCACCATCACCCCCCGCGACCGGCGCACCGTCGGCTGGGACTTCGACCTCCCCGGCCATGACCTGGCGGGCACCCACCACAGTCAGCAGGGCCCGCGCCCCAGCCAGGACGTCGTCGTGGACCTGACCGACCCGGGATTCCCCCGGGTGTACGTGGTCTCCACCACCACCCCGTGACCGGTCCGGGCCCGCCCCCCCCCGGGGGGGGGGGCGGCCCGGGGCGGGCGCCCGCCCCCGCCCCCCCGC